>JAEEOX010000194.1 GCA_016284485.1 Bacillota bacterium
CGGCTGGGCAGCTTGGCGTCGGTCTCCTCGACCATGGGTATCTTGCTTATTATGTCTCTCACTGCCTCGTCGGCCACAGCCCTTGCTTCCGGAGCGTATGTGCCCGGCGGCACGTCAGCGGTATCCGCGAAGTGGCCCAGGAGGGCTCCCGTGCTGAAGGGCTCCATCTCGTCCGGGTCAAAGGGCAGTATGGCCTCGGATATGGTGTCATCGAAGGTGGATGATGCGTCGTAGGGAATGTGTTTCACCTTGGCGTCCATGTCCAGCTTGATGTCGAACTTCCTGCGGTATACGTAGTTGCCCTTGCGGGTCTCCGAGGTGCCCTTGAGGTCCCCCGATCCGTAGCCCACGTCGTACATCCAGTATGGGATGTAGATGCTCCTGAAGCGCTCCAGATACTCATCGTCCCTGAGCTGGGACGGGGCGTAAAGTCTTTTGCGGGCAAATCTCTTGTATGACGACCTGCACTCCTCGCCGGTGACCTTGAAGGGTATGACGAAATCGGGCTCCCGCATCCTGGTGAGATGGCTCTCCAGAGACACGAAGCTTCCGCAGTAGTTGCAGTAATCCACGGCGTCCAGATCCGTGGAGATTATTTCACCGCCGCAGTTGGGGCAGGTGAAGACGGTGACCTTCATCTTGGGCTTCCCGGCATCCCCGCCGCCTTCAGGCTCCCCCTCAGGTGCCTTCCTTGCTCTGGCGGACGCCTTGCGGCCTCCCTTTTCATCGGTCTCCCTGTCATGAAGCTCCCCGGTGGAAAACTTCTGACCGCAAAAATCGCAGACCACCATCTGGTCTTCTATGTCGTACCTTAGTTCTCCGCCGCAGTTGGGGCATTTGCTTATCATAGGATCTCCTTTCGTGACCGTCCGCCCTCCGCGGGACGGCCATCTTTCAATATTATATTATGCTGCGTGGGTTTTCACAAGGTGGAGAAACGGCGCGGGTTTGTGCAACTGTATATTTTGTGGTATAATTTTTTGGTAAATCGTGTAATAAGGAGGATCTGCCATGTACAAGCTGCTTGTAGTGGATGACGAACCTAAGATAAGAGAACTGATCAGGGAATACGCCGAATTCTCCGGCTACGCCGTGGACGAGGCCGGCGACGGCATGGAGGCCGTGGGGCTTACGAAGCTCAACGACTACGACCTGATCATCATGGACATCATGATGCCCAAGCTTGACGGCTATTCGGCCTGCAAGGAGATCAAAAAACTCAAGGACATTCCTGTTATCATGCTGAGCGCCAGGGGCGAGGAGTACGATAAGCTCTTCGGCTTCGAGCTCGGCATCGATGATTACGTTGTGAAGCCCTTCTCCGCCAAGGAGCTCATGGCCAGAGTCAACGCGGTCATCGCCAGGAAGAAGGGCTCGCCTGCCCGGGAGCAGGACGTCCTCAGGTTCGAGGGGCTGGAGATCAACGTTCCCGCCAGGACCGTCTCAGTGGACGGCAAAAGGGTGGAACTCACTCCCAAGGAGTACGACCTTCTCTTCTACCTGGTCAAGAACAAAAACATCGCTCTTTCAAGGAATAAACTGCTCTCCGACATCTGGGGCTACGACTTCTTCGGCGACGACAGGACCATCGATACCCACGTCAAGAACCTCAGGAACAACCTGGGCGAGTACCGCAAGTTCATCGTGACCTTAAGGGGAGTAGGATACAAGTTCGAATATGAAGATCAGATTTGATTTCAAAAGCATAAGGGTCAGACTCTGGCTGTACTTCCTGATCCTGGCCGTGATCATCCTGGCCATGGTCTGGTTCCTTCAGGTCTACTTCATGAAGGAGTACTACGAGGAGATGAAGATGCGGGACGTGACGTCTCTGTCCAACGCCTTTGCCACGGCCTACAACAACGAGGACGAGGCTTTGGCCGACAGTATCCGCAACATGAGCGTCACCAACGACTACTACTTCATGATGGAATACAGCGGGCAGATACTGACCTTCCAGCCTGACACCGAGGTGGCCAAGCCTGTCTACACATACCAGAGGCTCCTTCCCAATCTGAAGGATGCTCTGGCAGCAGGCGGCAACGATTCCGTATCGGTCAAGTTCAGCGCGGGCGCAGAGGATTACTACACCCTGGGCTACGCCAGGATACTGGAGAAACGGGAACCCACCGTCAGCTCCGGTGATGAGACTCAGGACAACAACGTGTACCTGTTCATCTTCACCCCGCTTTACCCGGTGGACTCCACCGTCGAGATCCTTAAGAGTCAGCTGATCCTGATCACCCTGCTCACCCTGGTGGGCGCATTCGTGCTGGCCCTGCTTTTCTCCAGGAGGATCTCCAGGCCCATCAAGGCCATCACATCGGAGGCAAGGAAGCTGGGAGACGGTGACTTCAACGTGAAGTTCCCGGGCAAGTCATACTCTGAGGTCAACAAGCTGGCGGAGACCCTGAACACTGCAGCCTACGAGATGGCTCAGACAGACAACCGCCAGAAAGATCTCATAGCCAATGTTTCCCACGACCTCAAGACTCCCCTCACCCTGATCCGTTCCTATGCGGAGATGATCAGGGATCTCTCGGGGGACGATCCCGTGAAGAGGAACGCCAACCTTGAGGTCATCATAGATGAGTCAGACCGCATGTCCAACCTCATAAGCGACATGTCCAGAGTGACCCAGATGACCAGGCACGAGACCAAGCTGGACATGGAGTACTTCGATCTGGTACGTCTCACTGAGGAGATCCTGACCTCCTACGACATCTACGTCACCAGGGACGGCTATGACTTCGTGTTCAACGCCCCGGAGGAGGCCCCGGTCTACGCTGACCGGGACAACATATCTCAGGTGCTGACCAACCTCATCTCCAATGCAGTCAAGTACTGCGGCGAGGACAAGATGGTCATGGTCAACATCCGCAAGTCCGGCAAGGTCTTCCGTGTGGAGGTCTCGGACCATGGCCCCGGCATCAAGCAGGAGGAGATCCCACACGTCTGGGACCGCTACTACAAAGCCAGTTCCAACTATGTCCGTCCCACCAAGGGCTCCGGCCTGGGTCTGTCCATAGTCAAGGAGATCCTGACCCTCCACAAAGCCGAATTCGGCGTTATCAGCCAGGAAGGCGAAGGTTCCACCTTCTGGTTCGAACTGGATGTGGCGAAGAGACCCTGAAGCGATCTGTAACGTTAAAACGGCGCTGCCTGAGCAGCGCCGTTTTTGATCATTTTCTTGGTTTGCAGTTTGTTAGTTACTGAGCCCGCAGTCAGGTCCCTCCGCCGCAAAAAAATACCGGTTGAGCCGGTATTTCTCTCCAAACTATAAACTTACAGCAGCTTTATCTCTCCGATGAGCGGAAGGGGCTTCTCCACGTCTGAAGACGCATTGACTATCCCCAGGATCATCAGAACGATACAGCCTATTCTGGCTATCCAGCCGATGAGCGGCACCATGCTAAGCAGGCTGAAGAGGTTCAGCACCAGTCCCTGGTTCAGGTGGAACATGCATCTCTCCCTGTCTCCCGCGAAGTATGCGATCAGGAATCCCACCCACGTGATGTAGCTCAGCACGTTGGTGACCTTGGGAGAAAGTTTGTTGCTCACCGCTTCCCCGCCGCCGGCATTGTACTGGCTGCGGCCTGCATTGTCATCCTCCTCGAGGATCTTCTTTTTCTTGGCTTCGAACTCCTCCCGGGTGATCATGCCCTCGTCCAGGAGTTCCTTGTATTCCCTTATTCTTTCAACATCCGATCTCTGATCCATTCCAATACCTCCTTTTCGAAAGTATGTATATTATACCACCGAAAATTACATTAAATCAATTTTCTGCGGTCCTGGGCTCAGCCTGGAAGGCTCTGATGGCCTCAGCGATGTTCCTGACGCCGTAGATCCTGCAGCCTGCCACCCTGTCCTTCACCCGTTCAGCGTTGGACCTGGGCATTATTATCCGTTTGAATCCCAGACGCGCAGCCTCCTTCACGATCCTGTCGGCGTTCCTCACCGGTCTCAGGTCACCTGTCAGGCCAACCTCGCCCAGAGCCAGAGTGCGCTCATTGGGTGCGATCCTCCTGAAGCTGCTGAAAATTGCCAGAGCCACCGCCAGGTCCGTCCCGGTACCGTCGGGTCTGATGCCACCCACTACGTTGAGATATATGTCCTCGCTGCCCAGGGGCATGCCCAGTTTTTTCTCCATGACGGCGATTATCATGCTGAGTCTGGTGTTGTCGATGCCCACCGCCGTGCGCCTGGAGAAGCCCACGCCGGAAGCGGGGGTCACCAGTGCCTGGATCTCGAACATCACAGGCCTGGACCCTTCATATATGGATGTGGTCACGGACCCTTCGGTCCTCTCGTCGCTGTTCTCAAGGAAGGTGGCGCTGATGTCGGGAACCTCCTTCAGACCCTTTTCCTCCATGGTGAAGGCGCCTATCTCGGAGGTGGTGCCGAAACGGTTCTTGTACGCCCTCAGCACCCTGGTCTCCTGGTCGCGCTCTCCCGTGAAGTTAAGCACGCAGTCCACCAGATTC
>JAEEOX010000195.1 GCA_016284485.1 Bacillota bacterium
TGTCATCTATGAAGCTCTCGGCCTCTCCGCCTGTGCGGATCAGGAGGTCACAGTCCGTAATTGCAGCCACCTCTGAGACTCCGGGCTGGAAGCTGTGAAGGTCCACTCCGCTGTCCGTAAGGAACGCCAGGTCGAACCTGTCCTCCTGCCCGCTGATCAGGTTTCTTGTCCAGTCGTAGGAGGCGAAAACAGTGGTGACTATCTTTATCTTCTCACCGCCGTCCACAGGCTCCCCCGCCGGTTCCTGACTCTTGCCGCAGGCAGTGCCCAGGATCATAAGGGCTATTATCAATATGATCAAAAATCTGTTTTTCAAATCTCAAACTCCGGAATTTTTTATTTTGTCAGGTCCTTCACCACTTCTCCCGCCATGATGAGACCCATGACGGATGGCACGAAGGATACGGAACCGGGAGTCCTCTCCGGGAGATCCTCCCCCGCTTCCTTTTTCACAGGCAGTTCCGTGGAAAACACCACCTTAAGGGAATCTATGCCTCTCTTCCTGCATTCCTTCCTTATGACCTTTGCCAGCGGGCATACGGACGTCTCGTAGATGTCCGCCACCCTGAAAGCCGTGGGATCCAGCTTGTTGCCCGCGCCCATGGCGCTGATCACCGGTGTGCCCGAGGCTTTTGCTGAAGCTATGAGCTCGATTTTGGACCTCACCGAATCTATGGCGTCCACCACGTAATCGTATCCGGCGAAGTCGAAATCTCCGCAGTTCTCAGGCCCGAAAAACACCTCTCTGGCAGTGGCTTTTATCTCCGGGTTTATCTGAAGGACCCTCTGCCTCATGAGTTCCGCCTTGCTCATGCCCACGGTGGTGCTGAGGGCGATTATCTGGCGGTTTATGTTGGTGATGTCCACCTTGTCTGAATCTATGAGTTCCAAGGCTCCGACGCCGGCCCTTGCCAGGCCTTCGCACACGAAGCCTCCCACTCCGCCGATGCCGAAGACTGCCACCCTGGAGGCGGCCAGTTTCGAAAGGGCGTCACTGCCGAGAAGCATCCCGGTCCTCATCGTCCAGTCCATGTCATTCCTCTATCTCGATGCCCATTTCGTCAGCTCTGGTCTTGTACACGTCGGATATGGGTCTCGACGTCACCAGGACCTTGCGGGCGTATTTTCCGCCGAAACGGGTAGCTACGGTATTAAGTTCATACAGCGCGTGAAGCGTGTTGGAGGGGCTCATCTTACCCGTCTTGCAGGAGATGAACTTGGGCACGTTCCCCTTTATGGAAAACACGTCGATCTCATTGTACACGTCTATTCCCGATGTCTCGTGGATCACCCCGTCCCAGTCCAGGTGGACGCCTACCATGCAGTAGTCCGAGATCTCCCTTTCCTTCGCGTATGTGTAGAGTTCCAGGGTGCTTCCGCCGTCTCTCAGGCATTCCTTTACCCCCTGGGACTTGTAGGTGAAGTTGTAGTAGTCTCCGTCCCTGTGAAGATCGGTGATAAGACCTTCCTCCACCAGGGCGTCGATGATCCTGTCGAACTCTGCCAGTGTGTTCATCGCCCTGCCCATGTTGGCCAGCATGCCACGGGCCTTCTCCGTCTCTATGGAGGCGTGCAGGGACTTTTCTGGCATCATGTGCTCTCTCAGGAAAATGGAGAGAAGATTCCACTCCTCCTTATACCTGTCAGCCACTGACCAGAGTCTGGCCACGTCTTCGGCAAACTCCGGATCGTCTATGGCCTTGGTATCCTTGTGAAGCCCATAGTTTATCCTTCCTCCGTGCATCTCGACCATGAGATCCGGAGTTATCTCCACCTTGCGCTGTTCCGCGTCGTTGAAGATGGATCTGGTCTCGCTTCCTCCCAGATCGACTATGCTGTCTCCCTCCACGTCAAAGACGTGCATGGGGGTGTCGTAGTCATCGGCGATCATACCGAAGGCGGTGAGGATCACGTTCTCCCCTCCCGTCATGTCGAAAAACACTTCGTTGCCGGCGGCGATCTCAGCCTCGATGATCTCCCTGACTCTGGCCTTTACGGACAGCAGATTCTCCTCGTCCACCTTGTGAAACTCGGCGCTCTCAACACCGCAGTAATCCCGGAGGATCCTGCGGGTGCGGTCCTCAAGCTCGTCTATGACAGAGCTCTTGCCGATCATGACCGCCCGTTCCATCTTGAAGTTCAGGCTTGTTATCAAGTTTTCCATCGGCTCAGGGCCGATGAATTCAATTACTGTTTTCATATATGTGCCTTACAGCTTCATATCTCCGTCTTTGACCCATCCGGCCTTTCTCAGGAACTCATTGATTATGAAGGCGATAACTGCAGGAAGCACGAAGGAGATCAGGACCAGTCCTGTCCAGTCGAAGGCTGTGATGGCCTCTTTTGCGCCGGAAGCCACGTCAGCCACCCATCCGGTATATACGCCGATCTGACCTACCAGTCCGCAGGTACCCATTCCCGATGAAATGGCTGCGCCGTTCATCTTGAGATGGAAGATGCAGGTGGCTATGGGTCCGGTTATGGCAGCAGTCAGTGTGGGAGCGATCCATATTCTGGGGTTCTTCATGATATTGCCCATCTGG
>JAEEOX010000020.1 GCA_016284485.1 Bacillota bacterium
TACGCCCGGATCAGGGAGGAGAACGGCGTCTTTCATCTGCTCCGCGGTGCGGACGACAAAAAAGACCAGTCCTATTTCCTCTATCGGTTAAAACAGTCCCAGCTGGCAAATCTGCTTTTCCCTCTGGGCGGTCTGCACAAGACCGAGGTCCGCGAACTGGCCGCGAAATTCGGTCTTGACGTGAAGGATAAGCCGGACAGTCAGGATTTTTACAGCGGCGACCATACGGAACTGCTCAATACTCCGCCGCGTCCGGGCAATATCGTCGATACCGCGGGGAAGGTGCTCGGCACGCATCAGGGCTTCTGGAATTACACCATCGGCCAGCGCAAAGGCCTGGGTCTCGCCATGGGGCACCCGGTCTTTGTCTGCAGCATCTGCCCTGAGTGCAATCAGGTGATCATAGGGGAGACCGAGGACCTGATGAAGAGGGAATGTACCGCAAAAAACTTCAACTGGATCTCAGGATCAGCGCCGGAGGGACCCATAAGGGCCGCGGCAAAGACAAGATATCGCATGAAGGAACAGCCTGGCACGGCTTATCCCACTCCTGACGGAGTCAGATTCGAGTTCGACGAGTCCGTGAGAGCCATCACCCCGGGACAGTCTCTGGTCATCTACGACGGAGACGTGGTGCTGGGCGGAGGTGAGATAATTTAACTATCAACAAGATCACAGGCCGCTTCAGGGAGGACCCCTGTGGCGGTTTTTTTGCGCCCCTTGACAACACCTTGACCCTATGGTGTATGATGGGAGCAGAGGAAAAAATGAGACAGAATAATCTAAATTTCAGAAATAAGATCAGTTATGGCATAGGAGGGATCTGCGACAACACGCTTTATACCCTGAGCGGAACATACCTGCTGCTGTTCCTTACCACGGTGGCGGGAGTTTCGCCTGCTGTGGCCGGAACCATATCAGCGGTGGGGTCCCTGTGGGAAGCCCTGGCCGGACCGTACATCGGTTACAGATCGGACAATACGAGGAGCAGGTTCGGGAAACGCAGGCCATTCATGATGGCGGCATCACTGCCCATAGCAGTCTGCACAAGTCTGCTTTTCATGACCATAGACGCCGAACCCTGGGTGAAGACAGTGTATTACCTGGCGGTGATAGTGCTGTTCTGGACTTTCTTCAGCATGGATTTCGTGCCCTACGTAAGTCTGGGGGCGGACCTGACCGACGATTATCACGGCCGCACCGTGCTCAGGTCCTACGCATACGTTTTTAACCAGGTGGGCATGTTGGTGGGAATGGTGCTTCCTACCCTCATAGTAAGCCGCGTCATGGAGGCAGGCGCCACAGCCAGCAGAGGATGGTTCACTGTAGGGATATTCTGCGGAGTGATCGCAGGGGCATCGGCCCTTACATCGGCTCTTCTTGTAAAGAACGGAAGGGCGGAGGAAGAGCCTGCACCGGAGGGCAGCAAGGCCAAAGGGATGGCTGTGGGCGCGATACTTAAAGAGTATGCTGCGCTTCTGAAGCTGAGGCCCATGAGATTCATTGTGGCTGCTTCGGTGCTCTATCTTACGGCAAATACGTTTTTCTCGTCTGACAGGGTCTTCTTCATGACATATAACGCCGGGATGGGGCAGGACAAGGTGTCGCTGGTGATGCTGGTGATCACTCTTTCAGGCATCGCCTTCGTCCCGTTGATAGAAAAGATCGCCGGGAAGACGGACAAGACCGACGTATTCAGGTACGGAATAGGTGCTGCAGGCGTCCTGATGATGGCACTCAGGCTGTTGAATATGACATCTCTTGCTGGAATAATCCTGGTGAGCCTCCTGTATTCCCTTGCCAACACATGTTACTGGCAGCTGATGCCCTCCATGATATACGACATCACCGAGGTAGTGGAAGCCGAGACGGGAGAATCCAGGACGGGAGCGGTCATATCCTTCCAGGCACTGTCAGAATCGCTGTCCATTGCGGCAGGTCTCCAGGGACTGGGACTGATCCTGGGTCTGGCGGGATTCAGCGAGGCTGCAGGCGCCATGCAGCCGGAAACTGCCTTAAACTGGGTGTCCAACTGCTTCACACTGATACCCGGTCTGTTCATGGTACTGGTATTTCTGGTCATGCTGAAATACCCCATAAACAAGAGGACGATGGAAAAAATGAGACAGGAAAGGTAAAAATCGAAAAAATCCTTTGGCACGAATATTGCTATTTTGTTTTGAGATAGAAAATTCGCGCAGGCGACGTAAAAACTGACAAAGACTGACAAACAGTCAGAGAGGAGAAAACATGCGTTTCAAAGAGATGATCGATACCGTAGATACCCATACCGGTGGTGAGCCCACGAGGATCGTATTAAGTGGCATTCCGAGACTTCACGGCGATTCAGTTAGGGAAAAAAGAGATTATTTCAAAGAACATTATGACTATATCAGAGAGAGGCTCTGCTTAGAGCCCCGCGGACATTCGGGGATGCTTTGCGCTGCACTTTGTCCTCCCTCTGATCCGTCAGCAGATTTCGGCATATTCTATTTTGACGACGTACAGTATCTCGACATGTGCGGACATGCCACCATCGGTCTGGGAACCGCACTTCAGGAGATCGGACTTGTCCCTCCTGAACATAGGGGTAAATTTGTTATTGAGACCCCTGCGGGGCTTGTTACCATCAAAAACAACTTCATAGACGATCGTGTTGAAAGCACCACCATAAGGAACGTCAACAGCTATGTTATCGAGAATGAAGTCATAATCGACGTTCTGGACGTAAAGAACGTTCCCGTAAATCTGGCGTACGGCGGCAATGTATTTGCCATAATACCGGCCGAGATGTTCGGAGTGAAGATCGTTCCCAGCGAGATCCGCACCATAATGAAGTATTCAGCAGAGGTCAGAAGGGTGTTCAGAGAGCGCGGAATCGAGGTCACGCTGGTCCAGTGGTATGCGAAACCCAAATTTGAGACTTCTGATCTGAGAGTGGTCCACAGCTCCGGTTACGGTTCTCCCGACAGATCTCCCGGAGGCACGGGAACAAGTGCCAAGGTCGCGTGGCTCTGCGCCAACGGTCTGCTTGAGGTCGGAGGAGAATTCGTGCACGAGGGCATAGTGGATGCTCCCTTCATTGGTAAGGCGATCGAAAAGGTCCGCAACGGTGACCGCGATGAATACGTCACTGAGATCACTGCTCAGGCAAGGATCACGGGCTTCCATAAGTTTGTTTTTGATGAAAATGACCAGTTGGTAAACGGCTTCTTCTTCGATTGATCCCATCAAGGAGCATGACATGAACAAAAACGATGAACAGTTCAAATGGCTTCTGGAGAGTTTTAACTACATCGATTCAGTGACCATTATTGACAACAAGGGAACCATCATCTACAAAAAACGCTTCAATCCCCGGTTCACCGATCAGGAGAATGAAGAGTCTAATCTATGGGCGACCGGCAAGAAACTGCTGGAAGTCTTTCCTTCCCTGGATTACAGCAGTTCATCGCTTTTGCAGGCGATACAGACGGGAAACCTCATATACTATGAAGGGCAGTCTGTGTTGAATTCCCAGGGCAAGGAGACTGTGACCAACAACCTGACTTTCCCCATCATCAGCAGAGGAAGGATCGTGGGAGCTGTAGAGCTTTCCAGAGACGATACTCACATCGAGAAGGATCTGAACAGTACTATCATCAGGACCAACTCAAAGCAGCGCTCGGAAATGATGACTGCGGCTTATTCCCTTGATGATATCATCACTGTCAATGACAGGATGATGGAACTTAAGCATATGGTGGAGATCATAGCCGACAGCAGTTCAAGTGTAATGGTCACCGGAGAGACCGGAGTTGGCAAGGAACTCTTCGTTTCTTCCATACACAACGCAAGCAAGAGAAAAAACAAGCCTTTCATTGCCGTCAACTGTGCGGCACTTCCGGAGAACATCCTGGAGGGTCTGCTCTTCGGTTCCCGCAAGGGCGCTTTCACCGGAGCAGAGAACAAAAAAGGCATGTTTGAAGAGGCCAATGGAGGCACGATCTATCTCGATGAGATAAACTCCATGCCCATGATGCTTCAGGCCAAGCTGCTGAGGGTGCTTCAGGAAAAGGAAGTCCTGCCATTGGGCGCTTCGAAACCCATAAAACTGGACGTCAGGATCATAGCTTCCACGAACACATCTGTTTCAGAACTGTTGTCTGAGCACAAGATGCGGGACGATATGTTATACAGGTTAAGCACCATAGTGATAAATATTCCGCCTCTCAGGGAGAGGAAAGATGACATAAGACCCTTGGCAGAACACTTTGTAAAGAAATATAACAGAGAGTTCAAAAAAGAGGTGTCAGGAATCTCCGAGGACGCCATGAAACTGTTTGAATCCAGAAGGTGGAACGGAAACGTAAGAGAGCTGGAGCATGCAGTTGAGGCTGCGGTCAACGTTGCTGAAAGCGGAGAGATAATAGGGCGCAGGCATCTTTCCGCATATCTGATCGAGGAGGAACACGGCCAGGATATGATACCTGCCATGGACAGCAGTTCCGTCCTGCCTCTTTCGGAACTGGTGGACGCATTTGAGCGTGAAATGATCATAAAGGCGCTGAATTCCTGCGGAAACAAGATCGTCGATGCCGCCAAACTCCTGAAGATCCCCAGGACCAGCCTTCAGTACAAGATGCAGAAGTACAATATAACCAGATAGGGCGGTTTTACAGGAAAAACTGAAGAAAATGACGGATGTCCGTCTTTTTGACGGATGTCCGTCTTTTTGTTTTTTGGGCCGAAGCTTCGTTGAATGTGCTCAAATCAAGCGTTTCCGGGTGGTTTGGCCATTTGGGGAACGTCATCGTGACGAAAATCCGTCTTTTTGTTCAGCAAAACAATCCGGATGCCCTCAAAAATGTTGATTTACTATAGTTTTTCCGGGGGACCGACCCCGTTTTTTATTGCACGGAACTCCCTGAAAATAAGTTTTTGCTCAAATCATGGCAAAAAAAGAAAAAAGTTTTGCGATCACCTGACCCGTGGAAGACCTCACAGTTCAACGAAAATGCAGTGTGGCACGAACTTTGCTCTATCTATAGATAGGTATTATTTTATTACCTCATTCGATTCTTTAGAAAGGAAGGAAGAAACCAAATGGAAGAAACTGTATACTTTGGAATACTATCGTTGATTCCGCCCATTTTGGCGGTAGCCTTAGCATTCGCAACCAAGAACGTAGTAGTTTCCCTTTTGGTGAGTTTGTTCACCGGCTGCTGGATCATCGCAGGATGGAACCCGTGGCTTGGACTTCAGGGCATGTTCAAAGAGCATCTCTTCGTCGACATGACCGGCTCATCAAACGCACAGACCATCATCATGATGTCGTTTGTAGGAGGCTTCGTAGCACTTATCGAAAGGACAGGAGGCGCACGTGCGTTTGCCTCGTCCATAGCCAGCAAGGTACATAGCAGGACCACGGCACAGGTCGTGAACTGGTTGGGCGGTCTGGCTATCTTCTTCTCAGATTCCGGAAACAGCCTCATCCTGGGACCCATTTTCCGTCCCATCATGGATAAACTTCACGTTTCCAGAGCAAAACTTTCATACATCCTCGACTCCACATCTTCGCCGATCTGTATTCTGGTACCTGTTACCGGCTGGGGTGTGTACATCATGGGAATCATAGCTTCAGAGTATGAGAATCTCGGAATAGACGGTTCTGACATCGGCACATTCATGCAGGCCATTCCTTTCCAGTTCTATGCTATTCTCGCACTGATCCTGGTACCGATCGTGGCACTTGGAAAGAGAGACTTCGGACCCATGGCAAAAGCTGAGATGTATGCTTTGAAGAACGGCCCCGCACCTGAGGAGCTTGCAGGTGAAGAACTTGAAGCACCGGAGGATAACGGCAAGGCAACAGCCATCGACATGATCCTGCCTCTGATCGTACTCTTCGCAGTGATCTTCATCATGTTCTTCAGCTGGGGATTCCCCACTCAGAACGTACCCGGATCCAAGATCCGTATCGCTCTTACATCAGGCTATTTCCTTGCATCCATCTGCATTGGAATCATGGCTATGAGAAAGAAGATCCTGACCTTCACAGAACTCGTTGATACATTTGTTGACGGAGTTAAGAGAATGGCAGGCATCCTGGTCATCATCATCCTGGCATGGGGCGTCGGTTCTGTCTGCTCTCAGATGGGAACCGCACAGTTCATCGTAGACTCCACAACAGGAATCCTTTCACCGAAGCTCGTTCCCGCTCTGATCTTCCTTATCGGAGCCGTGATCAGTTTCGCTACCGGTACCTCCTGGGGCACCATGGCTATCCTGCTTCCTCTTGGAATCGGAATGGCTAACGCCTTCGGAATCGGTATTCCTCTTACCATCGCAGCAGTGCTCAGCGGATCACTCTTCGGTGACCACTGCGCACCCATTTCGGATACGACCGTTATGTCTTCAATGGCAGGCGGCTGCAACCACATCAACCACGTCAGGACTCAGCTGCCCTATGCATTACTGGCTGCATGTGCCTCATTCGTCGCTTATCTGATCGTCGGATTCGCCGGCATCGGAGCGGGAGTAGGCGTAGTTGTTGCAGTAGTGATACTGGTAGTCTTCTACGTACTTGCCTCCAGGATCTGGGGACAGAAGATCGAAGAGTGATCTTGACAATTCCTGCGGACATTCCTCTTTGCGGGGAATGTCCGCATCTTTCATTTTTACTGACAGTTTAAAATACAACAGAGGTTTATACATGGATAAAGAGACTTATTATGTGCCCTACGAAGGGCGCGACCTCAAAATACTGGATGATCACGCTAATGGTACTGTCGCAGAGGACATAGAATCTTTCGACAGTCAGCTGGAGAATCACTTTGCCCATGTGATCATGTTGGCTGAACAGGGAATAATCAGCAAAAAAGACGCCGCCGATATAATGAAGGCTCTCTTAGAGATCAAGGAAATGGGACCTGAAAGGATAGAGATGCGGCCGGGACTTACCGATCTCTTTTCAAATATCCAGGAATGGCTCATCGACAGGCTGGGTATCGAAGTGGGAGGTAAGATGCATACGGGACGCTCGCGCAATGACATGAACTCCACCATAGAGCGTCAGCACGTGAGGGAGACCATACTTGATGTTTGTGAAGCCATGACTCTTTTGATGAAGACCTTGCTGGTCCAGGCAGAAGAACACAAGAACACGGTGATCCCGGGATATACACATCATTCACAGCAGGCCCAGCCCATAACGCTGGGGCACTTCTACACCGGGTGCTTCCAGATGTTCCAGAGGGACCTTGACAGGATCCTCGAGAG
>JAEEOX010000196.1 GCA_016284485.1 Bacillota bacterium
ATTTATCTTTTTCTGTCGCCGCATCCGCCGCGCAAAAAATATATACACTTATTATATTACTTCTGCACAAAAAATAAAGAGGTTTTTTGTGTAAGCCAACATATTTTTTGTCAGTCAACGTTTGGTCCTCGTGTGCTTGTAAATTGCTTGCCTATTCTTCCCCAAAACAGCCTTTTTTGCGCCGTACCTGTCCCGTCGCAAGCCGAAACTTATTCAAAGCGGGAAGAATTGCACCTCAAATGGGAACAATCCTCCTGCTCACGCACATTCACCGCAAAACATTGCACCCCATACAATCGAAAACCCCTTCAGCCACAGGCTGAAGGGGTTCCTCATTAATGTACTTTTACTCCCATACGTACCTTACGACTGGATGCCTTGCGGCCTCCACCTCGTCGGGTCTGCCGATCACTGTGTCGTGAGGGGCGCCGTGGAGATAGTCGGGGTCGGTGTGCGCGATATCGTAGATCTCGTGGAGCACGTCGATGCACTGGTCAAGCACTTCTTTGGGCTCCGTCTCGGTGGGCTCCACCATGAGAGCCTCGTGGACGATGAGCGGGAAGTACATCGTAGGCGGATGGATGCCGTAGTCCAGCATTCCCTTTGCCACATCCAGAGCGTTGACGCCGGTCTCTTTTACAAGAGGTGCCAGATCCATTACGAATTCGTGCATGCAGGTGGTATCGTAGGCCATCTTGAAGTCGTCGGAAAGCTTCACTCTCATGTAGTTGGCGTTCAGAACGGCATTAGACGATGCTTCGGGGATGCCCTCTTTGCCCATCATCAGGATGTAGGTGAGGGCTCTCACCACCACCAGGAAGTTTCCGTTGAAGGCTTTGACCGATCCCATGGATCCCTCTGCCTTTACCAGCTCGTAGCCTGCGCCGCCCTCCGTCTCCTCTATGCAGAGGCCGGGAAGGTACTTGGCCAGGAACTTCTTGCAGCCCACCGGGCCTGCGCCGGGACCGCCGCCGCCGTGAGGCGTGGAGAAGGTCTTGTGCAGGTTGGAGTGGATGCAGTCGAATCCCATGTCGCCGGGACGGACGATGCCCATTACGGCGTTCAGGTTGGCTCCGTCATAGTAGCAGAGGCCGCCTGCCTCGTGGACGATCTTGGTGATGTCCAGGATGTTCTTGTCGAACAGTCCCACGGTGTTGGGGTTGGTCAGCATGAGGCCGGCAGTGTCCGGTCCCACAGCAGCGCGAAGGGCGTCCAGGTCTACGCATCCGTCAGGTCCTGAGGGGATGCTTACCACCTGGTAGCCGCACATTGCGGCCGATGCAGGGTTGGTGCCGTGAGCCGAGTCAGGAACGATTATCTTGGTCCTGGCAGTGTCGCCCCTGTCTGTGTGATAGGCCTTGATCAGCAGCAGTCCCGTGAACTCACCGTGAGCTCCCGCAGAGGGCTGCATGGTGAAGGCGTCCATTCCGGTGATCTCGCAGAGAGCGTCCTCCGCCATTCTGAGCACCTTGAGGGCACCCTTCACAGTGGAAGGATCCTGGAGGGGATGGATGCGGTTGAAACCGCGGAGAGCCGCCGCTTCCTCGTTGACCTTGGGGTTATACTTCATTGTGCAGGAGCCCAGGGGGTAGAAACCGTCGTTCACTCCGTGGGTGCGTCCCGCAAGTTTGGTGTAATGTCTGGAGATCTCGTTTTCCGAAAGCTCCGGCAGGTGCGGTGCCTGTGTGCGCCTGAACTTTTCTGGCACTTCCACCTTTGGCACGTCGCACTCAGGCAGCAGGGAAAGATGTCTTCCTTTCGAACCGATCTCAAATATCAATTCCATATTGAGCCTCCTTTCCCTACATCAGGCTGCGGACTGTCTCCGCAACCTCCAGAATGGTGTTTCTGGAGTTGACTTCCGTAGCGCACCAGAGAACAGTCTCGGCGTCAAGGGGAAGTCCTCCCAGAATGCCCTTCTCATCCAGAGCAGCCATGAGGGCTTCCGCTCCCATGGGACAGTCAGTAACGAATTCGTTGAAAAACTCTCCGTCGCAGTTCTTTTGCGTGAGTCCGGCCTTGACCAGCTCATCCCGCAGGAAATGTGCCTTGGCCATGCTCTGCTCTGCCACTTCTTTCATGCCGTCCGGGCCCATGGCAGCCATGTACACGGATGCGGTCAGGGCACAGAGGTCCTGATTGGAACAGATGTTGGAGCTGGCCTTTTCGCGGCGGATGTGCTGCTCTCTGGCCTGAAGGGTCAGAACGTAAGCGCGTCTTCCGTCGTGATCCTTGGTCTCGCCCACGATCCTGCCGGGAAGTTTTCTCATCATGTCAGTGGTGGTGGCCATGATACCCACATAGGGGCCGCCGAAGGCTATGGGCATGCCCAGGGGCTGACCGTCACCCACCGCGATGTCTGCACCCAGCTCTCTGGGTGTCTTGATCACAGCCTGTGCGATGGGATCGATGCCCAGCACCAGCTTGGCGCCGGCGCCGTGGACGATCTCAGCGATGGCCTCCACGTCCTCCAGATTGCCGTAGTAGTTGGGGCTTTCCACATAGAAGCATGCTGCTTCGGGATCCTCGCTGAGAAGCTTCTTCAGATCCTCCAGATCCGTCAGTCCGCCGGCCTCGCCTACGGTGACAAGTCTGGTGTTGGAGCCGAAGCAGTAAGTTCCCATGACCTCCAGGACCTTGGGATCCGTGGTGGCTGAGACGTAAGCGGTCTTGTGCTTCCTGTCTATGCACATGGGGATAGACTCCGCAGCGGCCGTGGCTCCGTCATAGTGGGAAGCGTTGGATACGTCCATTCCAGTCAGCTCGCAGACCATGGTCTGGAACTCAAAGATGGACTGCAGAATACCCTGGCTGATCTCAGCCTGGTAGGGTGTGTAAGCGGTAAGGAATTCCTCTTTGGAGGTGACGCTCTTCACTATGGCCGGGATATAGTGGTCATAGCTTCCGGCGCCTCTGAAGATCTCACGGTATACCTTGTTCTCGGCAGCCAGATCCTCCATCACCTTAAGGGCTTCCATCTCGCTTAAGCCGGAAGGCAGGTCCAGAGGCTTTTTGAGCCTGACCTCCTCCGGGATAACGGAAAACATGTCATCGAAGCTCTTGTAACCGGCTTCTTTGAGCATCAGTTCCCGTTCTTCCTTGGTATTGGGTACGTAAGAACCCATGGTGATCCTCCTAAAGTTAAGCTTTTTCTTCCTCTACGAAAGCCTTGTATTCGTCCTCTGTCAGCATGTCCTCATGATATGTGATGTCACCGACCTTGACGAACCATGCGTCATAGGGTGCGTCGTTGATCATCTCGGGAGCGTCCAGCAGTTCCTCGTTGATCTCAAGGATGGTGCCGGAAACGGGGGACAT
The DNA here is from genome assembly GCA_016284485.1 of Bacillota bacterium. Classification (GTDB taxonomy): domain Bacteria; phylum Bacillota; class Clostridia; order Peptostreptococcales; family Anaerovoracaceae; genus RUG754. The sequence goes on from JAEEOX010000196.1 coordinate 3,319, forward strand.
GATGTCGGAGACTGCCTTGACGGACTCGACGTCAGCAAATGCCTCGCCTGCTGTTACCAGATCTCCCGGTTCGGGAAGGTTTACGAAAACCAGCTGTCCCAGTTCTTCCTGAGCAAAATCACTGATGCCGATGGTTACTGTCTTGTCTTCTCCTTCAAGGAGCCATTCATGTGTTTTTGAGAAAAATAAAGCCATTTTTGTTTCCTCCAATCAAAACATTATGTTACCGGGCCTCGGCCCGTCTTTATCAAACTTACGAGCGAACGCCCGCTGTTACCTCTTGTAGAACTGAGACTTGACGATCTCGCACTCCACTCTTCTGCCTCTCACGTCGACCTCCACCTTGGTGCCGATCTCTCTGTGGTCAGCATCCACCAGAGCGTTGGCGTAGGCGCCGTTCAGGAAGGGACAGAATGTTCCGGATGTGGTGACGCCGATCTTTTCGCCGTTCAGGAAAACATCCTGGTGCTCTCTCACGATTCCTCTTCCGGTGACCTTCAGACCCACCTTGCGGCGCTTAGGTGCTCCCATGGCCTCAAGGGCGGCCTTGCCGATGAAGTCTTCCTTGTCCATCTTGACGAAGATGCCGAGACCTGCTTCCTTGGGGGAGATGGTGTCGTCCATCTCGTGGCCGTAGAGGGGCATTCCGGCTTCCAGTCTCAGGGTGTCTCTTGCGCCGAGACCGCAGGGCATGATTCCCTCTTCAGCTCCTGCTTCCATCAGGGCCTCCCAGACTACCGGCGCCTTGTCCCAGGGCATGTAGATCTCCACTCCGTCCTCTCCGGTGTAACCGGTGGTGGATATCATGGCTTCCGTGCCGCAGATGGGAACGTTGAAGACGCAGGCATAGTACTCTGCAGGAATGTCCTCGGGTCTCACCAGCTTCAGCAGGACCTGCTTGGCCAGAGGTCCCTGGAGCGCGATCTGACCGACGGTGGCGGAGATGTCGGTGATCTCCACGTCACCTGTTTTGTGGGCCAGGATCCATGCGAAGTCCTTGTCCTTGTTGGCGGCGTTCACCACCAGAAGATACTCTTCATCGTTCTTCTTGTAGGCGATGAGGTCGTCCACCACTCCGCCTTCCTCGTTGCACATCGGGCTGTATCTGGCCTGTCCGTCATGCATGCCGTTGAAGTCATTGGTAAGGAGGAGATTCAGGTTCTTAAGAGCATCCGGTCCCTTGACCACTATCTCTCCCATGTGGGAAACGTCGAACATTCCGACCTTGGTCCTTACGTTCATGTGCTCGTCGATGACGCCCTTGTACTGGACCGGCATGTACCATCCCGCAAAAGGAACCATCTTTCCGCCGTACTTTACATGCGTATCACAAAGTGATGTTTTCTTAAGTTCTTCAGTCATATATTTCCTCCTTAAACATTATTGATCTTTATCAAAAAAGGTGTCGAAGAATCATTTCTTTTTCTTTTCTTCCTTTTCTTTGGCCCGCTTGTCGTTGATGATCTGCATGTGTTCTGCATTGATCAGTTCAACTCCGTTTTCCTTTGCCCAGTCCACGCAGCCCCTGAGCACCAGGGGAAGG
>JAEEOX010000197.1 GCA_016284485.1 Bacillota bacterium
GATGTCGTCCTCCTTTACCTCCACCCTGAAAAAGTCCGGATCCACTATGCTGTCAGCGCCCAGAGCCTTGACGATCACGTTCTTCCTGTCATCTGTCTCCGCTTCCTCCCTGGAAAGCACCCCTGCCTTGACCAAAGTATTCACGTAAGTGTGATCCTCGGTGATCTGGGTAAGAGTCCCGTCCCTGTAGAGATAGGCTCTGCTGTCTCCGATATTGGCCACGTAGGCCTGACCGTTCCTCACGTGGACCACCACTGTGGTGGTGGCCATGCCGGCATTCTCCTGATGGGCGTTGGCCATGCCGTATATTTTGCGGTTGGCCGTATCGATGGCGTCCCTGAGATAGTCCACGATCTCATATTTCTCTATGAGGTGGGTTATGGGATGGCTGACCACGTAATTGGCGATCTCGCTTACGGCGGTGCGGGAAGCTATCTCTCCCGAGTTGCCGCCGCCAACGCCGTCGGCCAGGACGTACACCTTGTCAGGGAGCAGAACGAAGCAAGCGTCCTCGTTGCTCGTCCTCATGACTCCTCTGTCAGATTTAAAACCTACATGCATTTACAAAATCCTCCTAAGTCTTGCAGCGTAGAACCCATCCGTTCCGGCATCGGGCCCCAGCCTGACATCTTTCTCCAACTCAAATCCGGGAATATCCCTGAGAAACCGTGAAACGTTGTCCTCGTTCTCCTCCCTGGTAACTGTACAGGTGGAAAACATCAGCGCCCCGCCCTTTCTCACATAGGATGCGCCTCTTCTCATGATCTCCTGCTGCAGTGCGCAGAGAGCGGCGAGATCGGGCTTCTCCTTGTACTTGATCTCAGGCTTTCTCCTGAGCACTCCCAGGCCTGTACAGGGCACGTCGCAGATCACAAGATCGAACTGTTCTTCGAATTCCCTGACCGGCACCGTGCTGTCTCCCTGCCTGGTCTCTATTATGTCTATGCCGTTTCTTCTGGCATAACTGTCGATAAGTGTAAGTTTATGTTCGTAAATATCCTGAGATATGACTTTTCCGCGGTTAGCCATGGCCTCAGCAGCGGCGCAGGACTTGCCGCCCGGAGCGGCGCAGAGGTCCAGGACCTTCATGCCCTCTCTGGCTTCCGCCATGTCCGATGCTGTAAGGGAAGCCTCGTCCTGAACTGAGAATCTGCCCTCTCTGAAGGCTCCAGTTTCAAGGATCCCTGTGCCCCTGACCATAAGTCCTCTGGGACTCATCCCGGAGGGTCTGACTTCAAAGCCTTCTTCCTCAAGCAGAGGGATCAGTTCGTCCCTGCTGTTCTTCAGAAGATTCACCCTGATGCAGAGTTCCGGGGTCTCAATGGAGTATCTGAGATATTCCTCAGCCCCATCCCTGCCGTATACGCCGGTGAGAAGATCTGCGATCCAGGGCTCGACTGAGTATTTCACGGAAATATCATCGGGTTCCGCCAGGTCAGCCTTGTTTCTCGCCAGATTTCTGAGCACTCCGTTCACGAAGCGGTCTCTGCCTCTGGCGTACTTCTTGGCAAGGCTCACAGCCTCGTTGATGGAGGCATAGTCGGGAACGCCGTCCATGAAGAGGATCTCGCATGCACCCATCCTGAGAATGGTAAGGACGCTGAGATCCAGCCGGCTGAAGCCTTTCGCGATAAATCCCTTCAGATAGTGGTCCAGCAGATATTTCCTCCTGAGCACACCGTAGCAGATCTCCCTGGCGAAAGCCTGGTCTCTGGGCTCCAGCCCACGGACTGAAGCGTTCAGGGTCAGCTGTGAATAGGCTCCGTCCTTCTCAATGCTTATCAAAGACTTGTATGCCGCCTGTCTGGAGCTGTCCGTCATCTGAAGATCCACCCCTTTTCAAGGGAATGCCCTCTAAGGTAATCGCTGACAGGGCAGCGCTTCTTGCCCGGGACCTGGATCTCCGTTATCCTGAGAGAACCTTCCGTACAGGATACAGTAAACTGATTATTGTTAACTTCTGTCACTTTTCCGGGTTCATCGTGCGTTCCGTCATCAACGGCCTCGCCTGCCCAGAACTTCATTGCCTCTCCTGCCTCTCCGAAGTATGCGAATGCCCCTGGCCATGGGTCGAAAGCCCGTATTTTGAGGACTTCCCGGGATGCTGAGCCTGTGAAGTCCAGATGACCGTCCTCTTTTCTGATGAGAGGCGCATAGGTGGACTGGGTACCGTCTTGTTTCTCATATACTGCGGTGCCGTTCTCTATGAGAGGCAGTGTCTCCAGGAGAAGATCCCTGCCCTCCCGGGCCAGAACGTCGTGGAGCTGAGTATAGTTCATGCTGCCTATCTTCACGGCTCTTTTGGATATCATGTCCCCTGTGTCCAGGCCCACGTCCATTCTCATGATGGTGATGCCGGTCTCCTCCTCCCCATCCAGGATGGCGTGCTGTATGGGCGACGCTCCTCTCAGTTTGGGAAGAAGTGAGGCGTGGACGTTGACGGGTCCCAGCCTGGGTATGTCCAGAACGCTCTTGGGCAGGATCTGTCCGTAGGACGCCACCACAAAAACATCAGGTTTAAGGGCTTTTAACGTCTCGACGGCCGATATATCGTTTTTTAGGTTTTCGGGCTGGAGAACGTCGATCCCGAGCTCCAGAGCGGTCTCCTTGACCGGGGAGAACTTCACGTGCTTGCCCCTGCCGTTCTTTCTGTCAGGCTGTGTGACCACCATCTGTATCCGGTGTCCGCCTTCATGAAGACCTCTCAGTATGACCTCCGCGAATTCGGGTGTTCCCATGAAAACTATATTCATTCTTCTGCTTCCGTTCCGTCTTCTTCAAATTCGTCCTCTTCGTCCTCGCTGTAGGCGGGTCTCAGATTACGGCACTTGTCAGTATAAAGGATGCCGTCCAGATGATCATACTCGTGCTGCATGACTCTGGCCTCGAATCCTTCGAACTCAAACTCATGTCTCTCCCCATTAAGGTCAGTGGCCTCGATCCTGATGGCCACAGGTCTCTCCACGTCTCCGATCATGTCAGGTACGCTGAGGCATCCTTCCACGCCCCATTCCTTCTCATCGCTGTAGTAGGTGATCACAGGGTCGATCATGTAGTAGACCGTGGCTTCGTCGCCCGGATCGGGCTGAGCCACGAACATCCTTCTCATGATGCCCACCTGGGGGGCTGCCAGACCAACCCCGTTCTCTTCTCTCATGGTGTCCACCATGTCCTCAAGGATCTCCCTGAGGTGCGGTGTCACGGGGCCTGCGCTCTTGGCGTGTTTTCTTAATACTTCGTCTCCTTCGACGACTACGTTTCTCGTTGCCATGTTTTCCTCTTCTGTCTTTTATGAAAAATGATGTGTTTAGCTTTTTTTGCGGCCCTATATCATGCTGTAGGGATCCACGTCTATGGTGACGTTCACCGAGGAGCGGCGGGACATGAGCTTGCGCCTGAACTGGTCAAGATAGTGGACGCACTCGTTCCTTTTGCTGCGCTCCGCCTTGATGATGATGTACTGTCTGAAGGCCTCTTTGCCCTTGAAGTTGGATGCGATCTTCGGATCCTTGATCCTGGATGCGCTGTCCTCTCCGAATATGCCTATGAGGAACTCCTTTGCCTCTTCGGCTGCCCGGCCCGCCTCCGCCTCGTCGTCGGAGGTGAAGTTGGCTATTATAAGCTCTCCGAAGGGCGGATAGTCCATGAGCTTCCTGCCCCTGGTCTCCACCTTGAAAAACCCGTCATAGTCATTGTTTTTGGCCGCTGTCAGGGCGTAATTCTCCGGATCGTAGGTCTGGACTATGACGTGCCCTCTCCTATCTCCCCGTCCTGCACGGCCTGCCACCTGGGTCACCAGCTGGAAGGTCCGCTCCTCGGACCTGTAATCGGGGATGTTGATGGTGGCGTCTGCTGCGATGACTCCCGTGAGTCCCACGTTGTCGAAATCCAGTCCCTTGGCCACAAGCTGCGTGCCCACAAGGATATCGGTCTCACC
>JAEEOX010000198.1 GCA_016284485.1 Bacillota bacterium
CAGACACTTTCATAGGGCTTTTTGCCCTGTTATTAGGGAATATTCCGCTGTTCGACACTCAGGAATTCGGAAAGACTATTAATAGATTCGACCGTCAGTACTATCTGGTCAACGAAGAGAAGAAGCAGTATTTCGTCATGCTTACGGATGAGTTCATGGTGAGCAGGACTCTGCCCGGCCGTATCACTGAAAAGAAGTTTGAGATCGATGACATGGTGCTCATGACAATGGGTGAAGTGGAGAAAGGATAAATTTACATAAACGAAATTATGTAAAGGCAAAAGATATGGCTTCAAGCAAGGAATATCTGGAATTCATCCTGGGACAGCTGCCGGGACCGAAAGAAATATCATATAAACCGATGATGGGTGAGTACATAATCTATTACCGCGGTAAGATCGTAGGCGGGATCTATGATGACAGATTCCTTGTCAAGCCTGTGGATACCGCTGTTTCCATGATGCCTGAGGCTGAAAGGGAGCTTCCCTACGAGGGAGCAAAAGAGATGCTTCTGGTGGATAACGTTGATGACAGGGATTTTTTGAGGGATCTGCTGGAAGCAATGTATGATGAGCTTCCCGCTCCCAAAAAGAAAAGGTAACCTAAAGGAGGATCACAATGGAGATCGACGTATACGAACGCTACTACAAGGCAGACGCCTGCTTTTCAGGAGTTCAGAGAAACGGTGCTCTTGTGAAGCTTACAAGCGATTCCGAGGCAGGTCAGATCACTTACAGGGCTTCAGTCTCGTTCTTCCCCCACAGGGACGAGGAGGATTACGCTGTCTCCTATGACGCGTATTTTGAGAAGGAACTGTACAGCGGCAAGGGCAGAAGGTCAAAGAAGAAGGAAGAGGAATACCTTAAGAACCTTCATGAAGTCATCGATGAACTGTCAAAAGAGCAGGGGGCCGCAGTGATCTGGGACGAACCACTGAGGGACGAAAGAAGGGGCTGATGCGCCCCATAATCCTTATTGTGCTGTTTTTTCGGTTTGTGGTACAATGATTCAGTTGAATAATAAAAAATAGTTCCATTCAGGAGGTCTTTATGGAATATTCACAGGCGAATTCCGCTCTATGGAATCCCATCATTCAGTTCGGCATCATAGCCATGCTGATACTGATCGCAAATGTGCTCAGGCGTAAGCTGCCTTTCATCAGAAAGACTCTGATGCCCACGGCAGTGCTTGCCGGTTTTCTGATGCTGATCATAAGGCAGACAGGACTGGTCAGAATGGACACGGATTTCCTTGAGATGCTGACATATCATGCGCTTGGAATCGGCTTCATAGCGCTGACTCTCAGGATCCCTTCAAAGGGCAGTTCAAGCGGCGGTATCATCGGCTCCAAGAGCGGTGCGCTGATCGTCAGCACCTATCTGGTACAGGCGATCACCGGCCTTGTCATAACCATCGGCCTGGCCTACACGGTGATGCCCGACCTTTTCAAGGCGGGCGGTATACTGCTTCCCATGGCTTACGGCCAGGGCCCCGGACAGGCAAACAACATCGGATCCACATACGAGGCTCTGGGCATGGAGGGCGGCCGTTCCTTCGGTCTGTCCCTTGCTGCTGCGGGCTTCCTGTGCGCCTGCATCGTGGGCGTAATCTTCCTCAACATATATGACAGGAAGGGCCTTATCAAGCACTATGATGTGAGAAATGAACTGTCCGGTTCGGTCACCATCGATACATTCCAGGATCATGATGAGATACCTATCTCTGAATCCATAGACAAGCTGAGCATCCAGGTAGCGCTCATAGCTGCGGTATATCTTCTGACATACCTCCTGACATGGGGGATCACAGCCGGGCTGGCTCTGATCTCACCGGGAGTTGCTTCCGCAGTGAGTACCATACTCTGGGGATTCAACTTCATTCTGGGTTCTCTGATAGCCATGATAGTGAGGAGCTCCTTCAAGGGCTTCAGATCAGTGAAACTGATGAACAGGCAGTATCAGAACAACTACCTGCTCAGCCGTATTTCAGGCCTTGCCTTCGATTACATGATCGTTGCAGGTATCGCCAGCATCAATATCAGCGAACTTAAGGGATATCTGCTGCCGTTCATACTCATGGCTGTTGCAGGCGGATTCGTAACCTTCGTCTACCTGAAGTTCATGTGCAGAAAGATCTATCCGGAATACCCCTATGAGGGATTCTTCTCCATGTACGGAATGCTGACGGGAACCATTTCATCCGGCGTCCTGCTTCTGAGAGAAGTGGATCCGGACCTCAAGACACCTGCCGCCAACAATCTGGTCACAGGAAGCTCCTTCGGAATACTCTTCGGCGCACCGGTGCTCCTGCTGGTCTCCATGGCTGCAAGAGGAACCACCATGCTGTTCGTGACCTTCGGAATAATCATCGTATATCTGGCACTGCTTATTGCGTACATCTCCCTTGTCGGGCGCAAAAAAGCAGCCTCCGGGGAGGATAAATAGCTGAAGCATGAAGAACATCCCACTGGACCCGTCTCTCACTCTTGAGAGCATCAGCGGAACTGAAGAATGGTACGAAGCTACGGACTATGTCATGGGAGACCTGTACGAGGCTGAGGAACTGTATCAGGACGGTCACAGGATAAACTGTAATTCTCTGTACTTCCTTCACTTTCCTGACGGTAAGGTGTATGAGCCTGCGGAAAGGAAAACGGGCAGATACTTCGGGAATGTGGCCTATGTGGACGGAAAGCTGGACTTCCTGATGGTCGATTTCCCGGAAGACCGGATCTCCGTCATGGAGTTCGATCCCACGGACAATGGGACAAGTGTTCTGGCTGAGCTGCCCAGATCCGGCGTGAAGGACTGCTATAATCTGCTGGTCCACGGAAGTCCTCTGATCCTTACGAGGCAGCCGAATGACGGGACATTCCAGATCATCTGGCCCTGGAGGGCGGAGTTCCCCATAGAGAGGACAGAGACCTTCGACTTCAGAGAAGGGGACAGATTGTACTTCTGCGCATGGTATGAGGATCCGGAATACCGTGAGGATGTGATCGTGCGGTCGCTCAGCGGCGAGATCATCGAGAGATATCCCGGTACGATCTACACCATGCCGGACGGCGAGAAGTGGCACCTAGGCCGTATCTGAACCCAAGAAATAATATGAATCACTACAGATCTGCAGTTATTGATGCTGCGGATCTTTTTTTAATATTTTTTGAGTATAACAGTTGACAACAGTTATAGACTGTTATATAGTGTTTACAGCAAGAGGACAAGTGGGGTAATTAGATGCAGATCATAATCAACACATCGTCCATGGTGCCCATCTATGAGCAGATAATGGACGCTGTCAAAAAAAGCATAGCCTCAGGCGCTCTGAAGGAAGGGGAACCTCTTCCTTCCGTAAGAACTCTGGCCAAGGATCTCAAGATCAGCGCCCTGACCGTCAAGAAAGCATATGACGCCCTGGAGGATGAAGGCTTCACAGCCACCATACACGGCAAGGGCACATATGTTAAGGGCCAGAATGCTGCCCTGGTGAGAGAGGAGCAGCTCAGAGAACTGGAGGGCGACCTTGAACGTTTAATTGATAAGGCTCGTCGCTACGGTATAGAGACTGACGAGGTAAG
>JAEEOX010000199.1 GCA_016284485.1 Bacillota bacterium
TCGAGGGTGTTAATATAGCCGTTATTTGTAACTGCATCTCCTAACGCCGCATCAGAGTAGCTATAGCCACGATAGACATATGTTATATACTGTGTGCCGCCTACTTTAAACGTCAGCGTATACTCGTTTCTGTCAAAGTAAACGTTTACTACAGAGTTCCCTTTCTCAGATACCTTGACATTCGTGTCATATCTGTCGAGATGGAATCCGGTGTAGGTGTATGTCTGACCGTTCACTGTAGCAGAAGTTCCGCCTGCAGTTCCGCTTACTGTTGTAATGGTGGAATCTACAGCAGCATTCTCGATCGTCTTGGCTTCTACGAAGTCATATATCTTCTCGCCCTGCTCATTCACACCCTTCACGTTCTGCTTCCAGATGATGATGGTATAGTTGGCTCTGGTGTTCTTCTGCCACTTGGCGTAGATCGTTACATTGTCCTCGAGTTCCTGAGTGAAATCGAAAGGACCGTTGGATTCATCCAATGTAACATTGCCCTGAGCATCTTCTGTTCCGGGATACCAATCTACGAATGTGTAGCCTACGCACACCGGTTCATCAGGTTTTGAAGGCAGCTCACCGCTCTTTACGAACTGAGGCGGATTGTATGTGGCACCCTTCTGGACCTCATTGAAGATGAGCCAGTGTCCGTCAGGCGCGTTCACAGACAGATCAACGCTTCCTGTAACTGTTATTTCAGTTCCGTTCTGATAGGGCGGCACTGCAGCGGCACCCTCATAGGTAGCCGACTGAATATTGGTGGCTCCTGCTGCTACGTTCCAACCTTCGAAATGCTGATACGCACTTGAAGGTGTATATGTCATGTTGATGGTATATTCCTTGGGTGTGTTGTCGCTGACCGGAACAAGGATCTTCTTGGTTCCCAGTGCAACATCCCCTTCTCCCATGTAGGAAATGGTATACACCTTGAATATCATTGCGTATACCGTGAATTCTGTACCATCAGTGAAGACGGTGTTGAGCTTATTCTTGATCGCGTCTTTTACGCCTTCGATGTCAACACCTGTCGTCTCTTCCGTGTAGTTTGGATCTGTAGTCCAACCCATGAAGACCTGGTCTGCAGCCACGTCGCCTGCACCGGGATCATAAATGATCTGGTCCAGCTGTGTCATCGTGACTCCATCAACGGTAACCATATTGGTCACGTCCGCCTTCTTGACGTACATACGAGTGATCTCGTTTTCTCCGTTCATGAACTTAACGACAAGTCTCGCATCCTCGCCGGTCTCAACCACGACGTAGACGGAGAACTGATCGCTGTTGAACAGGAACGCGCCGGTGTTGGCTACGTTGATGTTTTCAACGGTCTCAGCTTCGCCCTCGTCGTCGATGTGGACGATCTCCTTGTGGGCTCCCCTGGTGCTTCCGGGCACGTTAAGAGTGACCGAAACGGGGATAAGGGGTTCGATCTCGTTTCCATCGGCGTCGATGAATGTGATGTCCACTGCTGTCATGCGGATGATGTTGCCGCTGACTGCCTCGGATACTGCGTCCTCAACGTCTTTTGAGTCCACGGGCTTGACCACCATGGTGGTGCCTGCGGGAAGTGCTCCCTCAGGTGCACTTACGGCGACTCTCACATTGCCCGCCAGGCCTTTTAAGGACTGTGCCGGGTATCCGGTCTCCTTGACGGAGTTGTCCTGGACATCATTGGCCGCAGGCTCATCGGGAGTTACTTCCGGGACGGCCGGATCCGCAGGTGTGTCCACAACTATGTCCGTGGTCTCGCCGGGCTCCTCCTTAGAGGCGTTCGTCGGATCATCGGCGGGTGTTGACGTTTCGGTGTCATCGTCTGCAGCTGCATCCGATGCATCGACCGTCGGCTCCTCCGCCGGCAGTTTGACCAATTCGTTGTTCAGCGCGCCCGGATCGACCTCGTCCATAAGATCGATCTGCTCACTGTCGCGCGCCGCGTCTCCTGCAACTTCTTCTGTGGGCTCTTCGGCGACCTGATCCTCAGTCACGTAGTCTTCCGCATATGCGTAGAGTGACGTGGGCATGTAGGTCACTGCAATGAGCACCGCCATAAGAAGCGCAAAGATTCTTTTGGCCTTAGTGTTCTGTTTTGACATTTTTCTCTCCTCCAACAGTTCAGTAATTCTCCACAAATGGTCTCTTTGTCTCTTAGTGAATAATCCTTTGATTGTGGGTAATCATCTATAAAATAGTTGACTGAAATAATTGCGGCTATGGCTGGGTTTTTTGGCTTATTTTTCTCAGCACAACAAAAAGAACCCAATCCCCCATAGTCGGAGATATTGTACCACTTTTCGGGGTGATTGTTAAATGATTTTTGACTGTTACGGTCTGTTGGTAAAGGTACCGCGTAGCACTAGTTTTTGGGGGTCCGGGCCACTTTTGCCACCCTCTGGGACTAGGTCTAGTCTAAGGGGCTTGACAAGTACTATAATTGTTCAAAAAAAAGTACACTCCCCACCCTTAAATCTGCCTCCTGAACATCAAAAAAGCGCGCCCGACGGCGCGCTTTTTAAGTATTTCTACTTGTTATTCAGTTCTTCGAACATATCCCGGACGGACGGGGCGTTCTTGGTCAGCCGCTTGATGCTCAGATCCTCCGCCTTGCTGTTGGCAAGCCTCAGATTATTCTCCGATGAGAGCAGGGCTTCCTTGGTCTTCTGCAGATGATCGATGGTCTTGTCGATCTCCTCTATGGCCTTGCTGAACTTCTCGCTGGCCAGCCTGTAGTTCCTGCCGAAGGCGTCCTTGAAGGCGTTCATGTTGTCCTCGAAGTTTCTGAGATCCACCTGCTGGTTCCTGACCACCGCAAGATCGCGCTGGTACTGAAGGGAGTTCAGAGCGGCGTTTCTAAGAAGCGTGATCATGGGTATGAAAAGCTGGGGTCTGATGACGTACATCTTCTCATACTTGTAGGACACGTCCACGATCCCCGTGTTATACAGCTCGCTGTCGGGCTCCAGAAGGGACACCAGCACTGCGTACTCGCAGTTTTTCTCCCGGCGGTCTTTGTCCAGCTCCTTGAAAAAGTCCTCGTTCTTGTGTTTTGTCTTGGTGGTATCCATCTCGTTCTTCATCTCGAACATGATGGATATGAACTCCACTCCGTCCTCGGATTTCTCTCTGTATATGAAGTCTCCCTTGCTGCCGGAGCTGGCGTCGTTGTCCTTTTCGAACTCCGCTCTGGGGAAAGCTGTCATCCTGATCTTGTTGAACTCGTCGTGGCAGTGCTGCTCCAGGCTCTCGCCCACCATCTTGGTGGACATCCTGGCCTTGAAGTCCTTGAGCTGGACGATCTGGTCGTCCTTGAACTTGAGTTCGGCCTCGTATCTTTCCTTGATGGACTGCTCGCTGAGCTTGTGCTCCGCCTCCTGGCTCTGCAGTCTGGAATTGAGTTCCACGATCTCCGTGGTCCTGTTCAGAAGTTCCTTTTCCTTTTCCTGAAGTGCCTCGGTCACCGCCAAGGTCCTGGCCATCTCCTGCTGCTCCAGCTTGCCCTGGAGTTCTGCGATGAGCATGTCCTTGTCGATGAGCTCCTTCTCCTTGGACTGGCTGATCTGGACGATCTCCTTTTCCATGGTCTGCCTGAGCTCTGTCATCTCCTGCTCCTGTTTGAGCCTCAAAACCTCCAGGTCGCTCTTTTTCCTGTCGCCCAGTTCCTGTTCTCTGCGTTCCAGTTCCTTCTGAAATTCTCTGTCTCTTACCTGCGAAACTATCTGCTGGTATCCGGATTCGTCCACCGTGAATACCTGTCCGCAGTGTGGGCATTTGATCTCCTGCATGTTTTCCTCCGATCTTGTTCGTCGTACAGTAATCGGCACGCTCTGCGCCCCGGCGCTACCTCCTGTACCAGTAGTCTATGGGCTCGCCGCGCATGTTGGTCATCTGTCTGAGCCCCGGGTAATGCCTCAGGATGAATCCTTCCAGCCTGATCAGGTCGTCGTCCGCCATGCGGTCCCCGGGCCCCATGGGCCATCCGAAAAGTTTGACCTTCCTGCCGTCGGAGCTGCGGATGATGAGCTGGACGTAGCGGGACCCCACCACGGCTTTGCGCCAGGCGGAGACCTCCTTCACGTCGCTCAGGATCGTCATGCGTCTTCCCTTTACGATGAAGCATCTTCCCTGCTCGTCTATCCTACACTCTCCGATGTCCCGAATTTGGGGCATGCCCCCGGTCACCCTGAAGACCAGGCTCATGACGATGATCACGATCAGAGCCACCAGGATATTGAACACTATGGCGTTTTCGATGTAGTCGGCCAGTCCGTCTGCGATCACCAGAAGCAGCGCAAAAAACGGAGCGAAGAGGAACACCCTCAGGCCGAACCTCTGATACTTGAATTTCATCTTTTGCGAAGCCGTCCCGCCATGAAGGCGGGACAGCTATCCTTTCGTTATTTGATTATCTCTTTTGCGGCGGTGGCCAGTCCTGCCAGACCCTGAAGTTCTGACGGGATGATGATCTTGGTCGCCTGTCCGTTGGCTGCCTTCTCGAATGCTTCCAGGCTCTTGAGCTTGATGACGTTCTCATCGGCCTGTGCCTTCTTGATGGCTTCGATACCGTAAGCTGTAGCTTCGTTCACCAGTCTGATGGCTTCAGCTTTACCTTCGGCCTGACGGATGGCTACCTGCTTGGCTGCCTCAGCGCTGAGGATGGCGGCTTCCTTCTCACCTTCTGCAACGAGGATGGCGGATGCCTTGGTTCCTTCTGCGTTCAGGATGGCTTCACGCTTTTCACGCTCTGCCCTCATCTGCTTCTCCATTGCCTGCTGGATGTCACGGGGCGGAGTGATGTTCTTGACTTCTACACGGTTGATCTTGATTCCCCAGGGGTCTGTGGCCTCGTCAAGGACGATCCTGATCTTGGAGTTGATGTGCTCACGGGATGTAAGTGATTCGTCCAGTTCCAGATCACCGATGATGTTTCTCAGTGTGGTGGCGGTCAGGTTCTCGATAGCTGCCATGGGGCTCTCAACGCCGTAAGCGAAAAGCTTGGGGTCTGTGATCTGGTAGTAAACTACCGTGTCGATCTCCATGGTTACGTTATCCTTCGTGATTACCGGCTGAGGATCGAAGTCGATGACCTTTTCCTTCAGCGATACACGTCTTGCCACTCTGTCGATAAGGGGCATCTTGAAGTGCAGTCCTACCTGCCATGTCTCTCTGTATGCGCCCAGTCTCTCAACGACGAAGGCCTGTGCCTGAGGCACGATCCTGATGTTGGTCACCAGGAGCCAGATGATAAGTGCCAGTACTACAACTAATGCAATGATTCCACCAATTCCCATTTTACCCTCCTTGAAATGTTGATTGAAAATTGATTATCTGATTATGCTTCGGGGGCCGATTCCTTAACGTCGACCACCAGTTTAACGCCGTCTATGGCTTTGACGATGACCACTGCTCCTTCGGGGATCAGGTCATTCTTGCCCACGGCTACTGCAGCCCAGTCCTGGCCCCTGACCTCGACTCTGCCTGAATTCAGCGGGATGATTGTGGAAGTCACTCTTCCTTCCTCGCCTATCAGGGTCTCAACGTTGGTCTTCTCGGAACCTGTCTTGAGCTTGTTTACGAATATTTTCCTCGTGGTTGCCAGAAGCACGATGGATACCAGGAAGAACGCTGCGATCTGCAGAGGCAGACCTACTCCCAGTATCGCCAGCACCATGGCGCAAAGTGAACCGGCGGCGAACCAGATGGTGGTCAGTCCCACGGTCATGGCCTCCACGATGCCGAATACCACGGCCAGTCCCAGCCATACCCAGATCATATATGGACCTAATGCGGCTAGATTAAACATAGTAAAGTTCTCCTTTCTGTCTCAAATCAATTATACCTTTCACGCAGTTCCTGCGTACTCTTTCTTAATCAATATATACCACGGATCTACACTTCGTAAACTGCTCCCGCGTAAGCGATCTGACATTTATCGCCAAGAGCGTTTTTGAAGTCCACTATGGCCTGCATTCCTGTGCAGTGCACCGGGCAGAGCAGGTCCGGTTCGTAGGTCAGTACCTCTTCGATCACTCTCTGCCTCAGCTCGGGCTTCGCCGCGAAAAGGTGCATGCCTGCCACCACCGTGGATATCTTCTTCCCGGGCAGCTGTTCCGTGATGTATTTCAGTATGGGCACGATGCCGTTGTGGCTGCATCCGGAGAACACGTGAAGTTTGCCGCCCTCTTCGATGACAAGGGTCTGCTCGTGCTTCATCACGTCCTCCACCCATCCCGTATATTTATCTTCCTTGATATAGAGGTAGAACCTCTCCGTGGGGGAGAATCCCTCTATCCTGGGTACGTTTCCGATGAGCCAGGTGTGCTCGTCGATCTGATATGTCCCCTCTGTCAGGATGATGCGGCCGGCGTTCTGTGCTTTGAACTCCTCGGTCCAGGGGATCTCCAGGTCGGTCTCGAAGATCTCACCCTTCACCACGTGGCCCTCTTCATCACACTCCGCCCCCTTCATTGTCACGGACTTCCAGAAAGCGTCCTTGTGCACGTACACCGGTGCGTGGTCGTTGACCTCGAAAAACGCCGGCGTGCCGCCCGAATGGTCGCTGTGTCCGTGGCTGATGGTGGCGAAGTCCACCTTGTTGAGATCGATCCCCAGCGCCTTGGCGTTCTCGGCGAACATGCCTGTCTCGCCCTGATCCATGAGGATGGTCTTGCCGTTGGCCTCTATGAGCACCGAAAGTCCCCACTCCGCCTGGCAGCTGGGCTCTTCGGTCTTGTTGTCCACAAGAAAAGTTATCTTCATATATCGTCCTCCGGTGTGACCGTGATGTGCTGGGTCTCGCTGTCCACCTTCTCCTCCATCTCACGTTCCTTGTCCCTGATGGCCTGGCTGAAGCCCACCAGCGGGTCAAAGGCGCCGAACTGCTTGGCCCTCATGGCCAGCGGCATCCTGGGATGTTTCAAAGGCTTGCGCACCCTTTTGGTATAGTCCTCTTTATCCATATCCATTATATTATACTGCCAATGTCAGTCAATTTCCAGTCCGCAAAAAACTTAACTTCTGCCCCGTGCTCCTCCGCAAAATCCGTGATGGCCCTGAAGTCCGGATGGGCGCTGAGGTCGCCGTTGAAAACCAGGATGGGACGGGGTATCCGGCCTCCGGCCGGATCGATTTTAGTACAGGGATCCTGCGTGAGTTCTGCGGCTTCGCGAGGGTTCGGCGTGGGTTCTGCGGCGTCGCGAGGGTTCGCCGTGGATTCTGCGGCGTCGCGACTCAGGTCACGGACCAGTCCGCTGGCACCTCCGATGAATCCCGTGTTGTAGCCGGGAAGCTCCACATGGCCCGGCCTTATGACCATCACCTCCAGGCCCGCCGCGACGGCCGCACCGGCGATACCCCTGTCGTAGGTGATGATGGCGTCCTCGCTCACCACGCAGGTGCTGCACTTGGCGTAGCCCTGGCTGACGTTCAGCCTGATGAGGCCCAGCTCATCCGCCGCCGCCAGAAGCTCCGGCGCGGTGTACTTCAGATTGTGTATGAAAAACTTCCCCGTGGAGCAGGCGTTGTATATGATGTCACCCGGGTAAGCCGGGCTCAGTCTGGCCGGCTCGCCCTTGAATACAGTGTCCCGGTCCAGTCTGCAGAGCAGCATATCCGGGTGGCACCTCAGGGGCTCCTGTACATGATCGATGGGCCCGAAGGGCTCCACCTCGTATCCGAGACCTTCGATGTATGAGGCAAGTTCGGGTCTTGCTGTTTTGGAGAGGATGATTTTTTGCGCCATTGTGTGATATAATCGGCGTGCAGATCTGTGATTACGGCTTATATTCTTTTTTTGAAAATAAGCCGTACCAAGGTTCTGTCTTTTACCGCTGGAAATCATTTTTTGAAAATAAGCCGTACCATTGTTTAAACGAAATACCGCTTGAATTAAAAAAATGATATTAGGCCGTAATAATCCAATAATACTTACCGCTGGAAATCATTTTTTGAAAATAAGCCGTACTGCGCACTTAATGCCAGTCACAAAATGGAGGCAATCTATGGATCACGACAACATCCGAATCGAAATTCTTACCGCCAGGATCGCCATGGAGGATTACCTCCGCGACTACGTTGACGTCCCGCGGTTCCTGGGGCTTTGCGCCCAGTGCAGCAACTATGAGCATCGCTGGAGCTGCCCGACATTTGACTTCGATCCGCTGGAATATCTCAGGCAGTTCAGCGAAGTCCAGGTGGTGGCTTCGAAGATCTCGCCCGTGGGCGAGTGGCAGCTGGATGAGCCTGATGCGCCCGCGGAGGGCACAGCGGCCGGGCCCACCTTTACCGGCGAAAACGCCGAGAACTACGACCGGGTCTGGCGGATGCTGAGCAGCGTCAAGGCCGACCTGGAGGCAGAGCTTTTCCTGATGGAAAAGGAGCATCCCGGCAGTAAACTCCTCAGCGTAGGCAGCTGTTACAAGTGTGCCGAGGGCTGCACCCGCCCGGCGGGTCTGCCCTGCCGTCATCCGGAGCAGATGCGGTATTCCATCGAGGCACTGGGAGGCGATGTGGAAAAGATCGCCTCTGAACTTCTTGGTTCGCCGCTGATCTGGTGCGGTCCCGGGGAGTTTCCGCCCTACTACATGCTGGTGGGCGGTCTGCTGGTCAGGTAGGCTGCCGGTTCATCCGATTCA
>JAEEOX010000200.1 GCA_016284485.1 Bacillota bacterium
CCTGTGGCTCATCTGGACAAGAAGGTGGCTGTCATCGGAGCCGGTCCCACCGGACTTACCTGCGCCTACTACCTGGCCAGGAAGGGCTACCAGGTGGACGTCTTCGAGGGAGAGGACAGGCCCGGCGGCGTAATGGCCTACGGCATCCCCGACTACAGACTGCCGGCGGGTATTTTGAACCACGAAATAGAAAACATCAAGAAGACCGGAGTCAAGATCCACTGCGGTCAGAAGATAGGCGAAAAGCGTTACGCCAAGCTTAAGGAAGAGTACGATGCTGTCATGATCTCCATCGGTGCTCAGAAGGTACTGAAGCTGGGCATCCCCGGCGAGGACCTGAAGGGCGTCTACCACGGACTTGACTTCCTGAAGAGGGAGGCTCTCAAGGGCGATCTGGACTTCACCGGCAAGCGCGTAGCCGTCGTGGGAGGCGGCAACACCGCTATCGACTCCGCCCGTACGGCCATCAGACTCCACGCTGCGGAGGTGCAGATCATCTACAGAAGAATGCGTGACGACATGCCGGCGGACAAGGACGAGATCCGCGACGCCATCGAGGAAGGCGTGGTGCTCCGCACCATGGTGAACCCCACCCGAATCATCGGATGGAACGGCAAGGTCGACCAGCTGGAGATGGCGGTGCTCATGCCCGGCGACTTCGACAAGTCGGGACGTAAGTTCCCCGTGGACACCGGAAAGCGCATCATCGAAAGCTTCGACGTAGTGATCCCGGCCATCTCTCAGACACCTGATCTGGAATTCCTAAATGACAGCCTGGACAGCAAGGCAGGCCGCATCAGCGCGGACCGCTACACCCAGGCCACGTCGGAGCCCGGAGTGTTCGTGGGCGGCGACGCCTCCAGAGGACCCAAGGACATCGTCAACGCTGTGGCTGACGGCAAGCTGGCCGCGGCCAACATCGACCTGTACCTGGGAGGAGACGGAGTGCTGGCCAAGGGATTCGAGCAGGAGATCAGTGACAACCACATCGAGGGAGACATCGATCCTCACGGCAGGTTCCTGTCGAGGCAGCTCACCTCAAGAGACGCGATCACAGGATTCATGGAGCGCAATCTGGGCATGCATGAACTGGACGCCCGTGCTGAAGCCAGCCGGTGCCTGCGCTGTGACAGGAGGTGAGAAAGATGGCAGACATCAAACTTATAATAAACGGAAAAGACTGCGTTGCTCCCAAGGGGAGCACCATCCTCCAGGCTGCGGAACTCAACGGCATCCACATCCCGAAACTTTGCTATTTGGAAGGAATAAACAAATACGGCGCCTGCAGGATATGTCTGGTGGAGCAGATGCTGCCCCCCGCCAAGAACCTTCAGGCATCCTGCATGGTGGAGGCCCAGGAGGGCATGATCATCGAGACCAACACTCAAAGGGTCCGCGATGCCAGACGCACCATGTACGAACTGCTCCTTTCCAACCACGCTCAGGACTGCCTGGCCTGCGTGAGGAACCAGGACTGTGAGTTCCAGGCTCTGGGAAGGGAGCTGGGCATCACCCAGTGCCACTACGAGGGCGAACGTGCGGAATATCCCATAGACATTTCGGAGTCCATCACCAGGAACCCCAACAAGTGCATCCTCTGCAGGCGCTGCATCAGCGTGTGCAAAAACATCCAGACCACCGCGGTCCTGGGTGCTGAGGACAGAGGCTTCAGGACTCACATCTCCCCCGCCTTCGGACTTCCCATCGGAGCCAGTTCCTGCGCTTTCTGCGGACAGTGCGTGGAGGTGTGCCCGGTAGGAGCCCTCACCGAGACCAGCCACAAGGAGCGGGTCTATCACGCCCTGGCGGCCCAGGACAAGCACGTTGTGGTGCAGCCTGCACCGGCGGTCAGAGTCGGCATCGGAGAATGCTTCGGCCTTCCTGCGGGAAGCAGGGAGACCGGCAAACTGGCGGCGGCTCTGAGGCGCATGGGCTTCAACAATGTATTTGATACCAACTGGAGCGCAGACCTTACCATCATGGAGGAAGGCACCGAATTCCTTGAGCGGTTCAAAGCCGTTCTGGAAGGAAAAGACGCGGTGCTTCCCATGATGACCAGCTGCTCCCCCGGCTGGATCCAGTTCATCGAGAAAAACTACCCGGACCAGCTGGCCCACCTTTCCACCTGCAAGTCTCCTCACGAGATGTTCGGAGCGGTGATCAAGAGCTACTACGCCGAAAAGATCGGCACCACACCGGACGACATGTACGTTGTGTCAGTGATGCCCTGCACCGCCAAGAAGACCGAGTGCGCCCGCCCCGAAATGATGAATGACGGTGTGCCCAACGTGGACGCAGTCATCACCACCAGGGAGCTTGGAGACATGATCCGCGAGATGGGCATCGACTTCCTGTCCCTCCCCGACGAGGACTTCGATGCGCCGCTGGGACTTTCCACAGGGGCGGCGGATATTTTCGGCGTCACAGGAGGAGTCATGGAGGCGGCCCTCCGCACGGTGTATGAGATCATCACCGGCAGGGAACTGCCCTTCGACGGGCTTCACGTGGAGCCCATCATGGGAGTGAAGCAGATAAAGGAAGCCACCGTCAAACTTGAAAACGTCAAGCCTGAGTGGAAGGCGGCCGAGGGCTTCGAGGTCAGGATCGCTGTCACCAGCGGTTTCGAAGGCGCCCGCATCCTCATGGAGCAGATACGAAAAGGCGAGTCACCCTATCACTTCATCGAAGTCATGGGCTGCCCCGGAGGCTGCATCACCGGAGGCGGACAGCCCAGACCCAAGGAGGATATCAGGATCGTGCGCCAGAAGAGGATCGACGCCCTCTATAAAGAGGACGAGAGCAAGACCCTCCGCAAATCCCACGAGAACCCATCACTCCTGGCCTTCTACGAAGAATGGGGCAGCCCGGGCTGCCACCGTTCCCACGAGTACCTGCACACCCACTACGTGCCGCGTGGGATCATCGGACAACTTACGGAAGAAAACTTCGTCGTTGAAGACTCCGACAACTAAACAAAAAGAAGCCCCCTGCGGGGGGTTTCTTTTTTGCGCATATGTGATATAATATAAAGGTGTTAAATTTATTTTTTAACGAAATGGTTTAACCAACGAGCTCGTAAACATAATATAAGGAGGCATGTTTCAAATGAAGAAAATCGGCGTATTAGGAACAGGAACCATGGGCGCAGGCATCATCCAGGTATGCGCACAGAAGGGCTACGAGGTAGTAATGAGAGCCAGACATGAGACTTCCATCGAGAAGGGTCTCGCCACAGTTCAGAAAAACCTCTCCAAGATGGTCGCCAAGGAAAAGATCACCCAGGAAGAGGCTGACGCAGTCCTCGCCAGAATCCATGGATCTACAGACATCAACATCATCGCTGATGCTGACCTGATCATCGAGGCGTCAACAGAGGAAATGGAAGCAAAGAAGGCGCTTTTCCAGCAGCTCAACGAGATCTGCAAGCCGGAAGCCATCCTTGCAACCAACACATCTTCTCTTTCCATCACCGAGATCGCAGTAGCATCCGGCAGACCCGACAAGGTCGTAGGAATGCACTTCTTCAACCCGGTACCGGCAATGAAGCTGGTAGAGATCATCCCCGGACTCACAACATCCGAGGAGACCAAGAACGCAGTTGTTGAACTTTCCGAGATCCTCGGCAAGACTCCCGTTGAAGTCAAGGAAGGCCCGGGATTCGTAGTCAACAGGATCCTCATCCCCATGATCAACGAAGGAATCGGCATCTATGCTGACGGACTTGCTTCAGTAGAAGGAATCGACACAGCCATGAAGCTTGGCGCCAACCACCCCATGGGACCCCTTGAACTGGGCGACCTCATCGGACTTGACGTATGCCTTGCCATCATGGACGTACTCTACAAAGAATTCGGCGACACCAAGTATCGCGCAAACCCGCTTCTCAGGAAGATGGTAAGAGCCGGCAAGCTTGGCAGAAAGACAGGCGAAGGCTTCTACAACTATCAGAAATAGTGAGATCTGAGTCGAATGCAAACGGCGCCCCTGCGGGCGCCGTTTTTGCGTGGGCGGGGTGGTGCTGCGCGGATTTTTTGCGCCGAAGGGGGCGATTGGGCTGAAAAGGATGTTTGGGTGTGGTAAGATGGCGGTGGCTAAGGGGTGTGGTGCGTCTCGGTCGACCACAAGCATTGAAAAAGGGGTTTGTGGTCGGCAAAAAACAAGGGTGATCCCGACCACAAATCATGAAATAAGGGGTTTTCGGCCGGCACAATTCTGGAAAATGCCGACCACAATCGATTAAAAGAGTGTTTGTAGACGGAAGATTTCAAAAATTTAACGACCACAATTCTTAAAAATGAGGGGTTGTGGTCGGAGCAGGTACAACTAATGCCGACCGCAAACAGTGAAATTGAATGACTGTGGTCGGAACAAGAAGGAAAAGAGGTATAGGATTTGAAATTACTAAGAACAGAATTAAACAAAAGAGAATCAGAAATTGAGAGGCTGATAGACATGCTGGAGCCTGAGCTGCTGAATGCACCTAAGGAGAAGCTCAGAGCAAACAGCAAGAATGGAAGGACACAGTACTATATCCGATCCGATCCATCGGATAGGTCAGGCAAGTACGTCAGACACGAAGACCTCCCCCTCGCCGCAGCCATCGCACAGCGGGACTATGACGCGGCCCTCAGGAACGTCGCGGGCAGGGAACTTGCCGCCATACGGGAGCTGCAGCAGACCTGGGACGACGGGACCGTGGAAGAGCTATACGATAAACTCACGCCGGCCAGGCGCGGCCTGGTCGTGCCGCGGTTCGTTTCTGACGAGGAATTCGTGAGGCAGTGGCTGGCGGAGCCATACCAGCGCCCGGGATTCAAGGAGGGAGCGCCGGAGTTTTATTCTACCAAGGGCCTGAGGGTGAGGTCCAAGTCGGAGGCCTTGCTGGCGGACTTGTACGACAGCCTCGGGATCCCAATGAAATACGAGTGTCCGCTGACGCTCTGGAACGGGCGGGTGTTGCACCCCGATTTCACCCTGCTCAACGTGCCGGAGCGGATGGTCTTCATCCAGGAGCACTTCGGGCTGGTGGACGATCCCGCCTACATGAATCAGGTCGTCAGGAAGATCAATGACCTCCAGCTTAGCGGGTGGTACCCGGGCGTCAACATGATCATGACTTTTGAGACGAAAGACTCGCCGCTGGATATGAGGCTCGCCCGCGACCTCATCCGCAGGTTCCTTCTGTAGGCCGGCGCAAAAAATCTTGAACAAGCCGCCTATAAAGTGTAAAATATCGCCGTAAAGTTCTATTTTTTCTTATTTTAGTTTGTTTCCAGAGGAGTTTTTATGCCAAGAACTAAGAAGACCGCAGAGTTGATAGAGAAAGCCAAAGAAGAAGTTAAACTTGAAACCGCAAAACATCCCGGCCCGGCTGTAGTTGGATCCCAGCCGGAGGTTGAAGTGCCCGGAAACGTGGTAACAGATGAGGCAGTGGACGTCGCTGCAGCCGGCGCGGACGCAGCTGGGCAGGGCGAGATATCCGCACATCCCGACAAGGCCGCAGCCCCCGCAGACCAGGCACAGCCGCAGCCCGCGACCCCTGACGCTGCAGCTCCCGACACCGCAGACCCCGCCGACGCAGCCGACCCTGCCAACGGTGACGCAGCAGACCCTGATCAGACCGCAGCACACGCAGGCCGCACAGCCCTCGACCCAGCCGCAGCACACGCAGCCGATCCCGACGCCGCCACAGCACCCGCAGCCGAAC
>JAEEOX010000201.1 GCA_016284485.1 Bacillota bacterium
AATGTGTACTTTTTTGACCATGAACCTTTGTCAGCATTTTGGGATGAAGCTGAAATAAAAGATAGTTTGGATTCTTTGGCTCGTGGCACAGAACTGGAAATCAAGGTTCACCCGTGCCATAATCTTCTTGGCAATAACCGCATTATGAGTATACAATGTGGACAACAAAGTATTTGTGACTTTGACGATACTAGGAGAGATATGACGATCTTAAGAAGAGGTATGGAATTATTTGCTTTGTTAATAGTTTCGACATATATAGGTATATGGCTCTATTTGTCAAATCCCCCACTCGGAAAACATAAGAAAGAATACAGTCAGATCATAATCGAGGAAGATTAAGGATAAAAAAGTTAAGCAGCTGTACTGGAGTGTAGTAGAAAAGCATCAGCAGGTAATGATTAATAATGGTTGTTTTGATTTATTTGTTACGTCTTAACAACAATCTTTTGAATTAATGAAGATTGGACTATTATGCTTTTGCATAAGTGATTGATGCGTAATAATGCGAGTTCAATGAGATCTGAGAATAGTTTAGTGTTATCAGGCGTCTCCTGTCGGTTCTTGACCGGCAGGAGGCGCCTTTTGTGCTTTTTTTGATACAACAAAAAAAGCACACTTTTTCCCTTGAAACAAATCTGAGCCCTATGATACACTTATTCGGTATGACATTAGTCTATCAATATATATAGGAGAGTGTTTTATGAGTTGTGAAAATTGTCAGAAGGAGCGAGAGATGCTTCAGGAGATCATCCTGAAACACAAGGGCACGCCCGGCGCTCTGATTCCCATTCTTCATGAGGCGCAGAATGTTTACGGCTACCTCCCGGGAGAGGTCCTTCACGACATCGCCAAGGGACTTGGCATGCCGGAAGCGGAAGTCTACGGAGTAGCCACTTTCTATTCACAGTTTTCCCTGGAGAAGAAGGGCAAATACAGAATCAACGTGTGTCTCGGCACGGCCTGCTACGTCAAGGGCGCGCAGGATCTTTTGGACAAGTTCAAGCTGAGACTGATGATAGATGTGGGAGAATGCACCGATGACGGGCTTTTCTCACTGGAGGCCTGCCGCTGCATCGGAGCGTGCGGACTGGCTCCCGTCGTCACCATCAACGGTGACGTCTACGGCAGGATGACCGTCGACAAGGTGGACGAGATCCTGGACAAATACGAAGCTCTCGCAGCTTCAGAAAAGGAGGCTGAAGAGGCATGATCTTAAAGAACAGAGAAGATCTCAACATTCTTAGAGACAGGAAACACAGGGAAATGGCTCTTCGTCTCGGCGAAGATTTCGATCCGAAGGACGGCGGCAGGATGCACATCCTGATCTGCGGCGTGGCAGGCTGTCACTCTGCGGGCTCCATGGGCATCTACGAAAACCTTTTGAAGAAGATCGAGGAGAACGGACTTCAGTCCGAGATCAAGCTCATCTCCACGGGATGCATGGGCCTCTGCGCCCAGGGACCTCTCATGGTCACATATCCCGACGAGATCATGTACACCCATGTTGAACCGGAAGACGTGGAGGAGATCTGGACTTCCCATATCATGGGCGGACAGCCGGTGGAGAGACTTTTTGCGGCGGAAGCGGACGGAACCAAGATCGCTCACGCCCTTAAGGATCACTCATTCTACTCAAAGCAGCTCAAGATCGCTCTCAAGAACTGCGGTCTCATCGACCCCATGGACATCGAGGAGTACATCGGAGTCGAGGGTTATCAGGCTCTGGCTCAGTGCCTCACTGACATGGATCCCGAGGACGTCATCGATACAATGAAGGACGCTGTGCTCAGAGGAAGAGGAGGCGCAGGCTTCCCCCTGGGAGTCAAGTGGGAATCTGCTGCCAGGGAGATGGCTCCGGTCAAGTATATCTGCTGCAATGCGGATGAGGGAGACCCCGGCGCGTTCATGGACAGATCCATCCTTGAGGGAGATCCCCATTCCATTCTGGAAGCCATGACCATCGCGGGCTACGCTTGCGGAGCCAAGCAGGGATATATCTACGTCCGCGCGGAGTACCCTGTGGCGGTGGAGCGTCTGGGCATAGCCATCAGACAGGCTCACGAGTACGGACTTCTGGGCAAAAACATTCTGGGCAAACCATTCGATTTCGACATAGACATCCGTCTGGGAGCGGGAGCTTTTGTGTGCGGAGAAGCCACGGCCCTCATGGCATCCATCGAGGGCAAGCGCGGCGAGCCCCGTCCCAAGCCTCCCAGATCAACTGAGAAGGGTCTCTTCGACTGCCCCACGGTGCTCAACAACGTTGAGACCTTCGCCAATGTTCCCCAGATAATCCTGAAGGGAACGGATTGGTTCAAGTCCATCGGAACTGAGAAGTCCAACGGCACCAAGGTGTTCGCGCTGGGCGGCAAGATAGGCAACACCGGTCTCGTGGAAGTTCCCATGGGAACCACCCTGAGAGAAGTGGTGTTCGAGATCGGCGGAGGAGTGCCCGGAGACCTGGCCTTCAAGGCGGCTCAGACCGGCGGACCTTCCGGAGGATGCATCACCGCGGAGCATCTGGACACGCCTCTTGATTTCGACTCACTTACCAAGCTGGGGACCATGATGGGTTCCGGCGGACTCATCGTAATGGCTGAGGATTCATGCATGGTGGACATCGCCAAGTTCTTCCTGGACTTCACCGTGGACGAATCCTGCGGCAAGTGCCCGCCCTGCAGGATCGGCACCAAGAGGATGCTGGACATTACCAAGAAGATCACCGAAGGAAAGGGCAACATGGATGACCTGGAGGAACTGGAGGATCTGGCCGGAATGATCAAGACAGGCGCTCTTTGCGGCCTGGGCCAGTCTGCACCCAACCCTGTGGTATCCACCCTTCAGTACTTCAGGGATGAATACATCGCCCACGTAAGGGACAAGAAGTGCCCCGCAGGCGTCTGCGTATCCATGCTCAAGTACATCATCATGGCGGAGACCTGCAAGAGGTGCGGCATCTGCGCCAAGAACTGCCCCGTTGGAGCCATTTCCGGCGACAAGGAGCATCCATACGTCATCGATCAGGACAAGTGCATCAAGTGCGGCGTCTGCATGAGCAAGTGTCCGTTCAAGTCAATACTCAAGAACGCATAAGGAGGTACCCGGACCATGAGCAAAGTACACGTTACTATAGACGGTATTCAGGTCTATGTGCCTGATACATACACCATCCTGGAGGCAGCCAAGGAGATAAATATCCACATCCCCACACTCTGCTTCCTTAAGGACGTAAGCGAGCTGGGCTGCTGCAGAATGTGCCTTGTGGAGATCAAAGGCAAGAAGGAACTGCAGGCTGCCTGCGTTCACCCGGTAAAGGACGGCATGGAGGTTATCACACACTCCGCCCGTATCAACAGATACCGCAAAAAGAACCTGGAGCTCATACTTTCCAACCACCCCGCCAGATGTCAGTCCTGCACCAGATCCATCTCTCAGTGCGAACTGCAGGTCCTGGCCAACAAGCTGGACGTAGACTCCACCAACTATCTGAAGTATCAGGATTCGATCACAATGAATCCCAAGAGCAAAATAGACGAGGGCATCTCCATCTTCAGAGACCCCAACCGCTGCGTTCTTTGCAGAAGGTGCGTATCCATCTGCAATAACATCCAGACTGTAGGAGCTATTTCACCTCTCTTCAGAGGAATGGCCACGGTCATCGGAACAGCGGGTCTGGACAACATCGACTCTTCAGTCTGCGTCAACTGCGGACAGTGCATCTCCGTATGTCCCACGGGAGCTCTTCAGGAGAACAGGACACTGGACGGCGTAATGGACGATCTCTACGATCCCGAAAAGATCGTCATCGCCCAGACCGCTCCGGCAGTCCGCGCGGCTCTCGGCGAAGAGTTCGGCAACCCCATCGGCACCAACGTCACAGGCAAGATGGTGACAGCCCTCAAGATGCTGGGCTTCGACAAGGTCTTCGATACCAACACCGGAGCAGACCTTACCATCATGGAAGAGGGAACGGAGCTCATCGACAGGATCAGAGGAGGCGGAGTGCTTCCCCTCATCACATCCTGCTCACCCGGCTGGGTCAAGTTCTGCGAACACAACTTCCCGGAATTCCTGCCCAACCTGAGCACCTGCAAGTCTCCCCACGAGATGTTGGGAGCCATAATCAAGAGCTACTATGCCGAAAAGAACGGGATCGACCCGAAGAAGATCGTAGTGGTCTCCGTCATGCCCTGCACCGCAAAAAAGTTCGAGGCACAGCGTCCCGAACTGGCGGCGGTGGACAATCTGCCTGACGTAGACTACTCCATCACCACCAGAGAGCTGGCCCGTATGATCCGTCAGATCGGTATCGACTTCAATTCTCTGGCTGACACGAACTTCGACGATCCGCTGGGAATGTCCACCGGCGCAGGCCTCATCTTCGGAACCACAGGCGGCGTCATGGAGGCAGCTCTCCGTACGGTCAACGACCTGCTTTCGGGAACCAATTCCGATGCACTGGACTACAACGAGGTCCGCGGCATCGACGAAGGCATCAAGGAAGCTTCCGTCAAGATCGCAGATCTGGATCTCAAGGTGGCTGTGGCCCACGGACTGGGCAACGCCAGACGTCTCATGGAGAGGATGAGAGCAGGCGAGCACTTCGACTTCATCGAGATCATGGCCTGTCCGGGCGGCTGCATCAACGGCGGCGGACAGCCTCTCCAGGTATCCGACGTACGTAACTGGGTGGACTTCAAGGAGAAGCGTGCTCAGGCCCTGTACGCAGGAGACCAGAAGATGATCATGAGAAAGTCCCACAACAACCCGGCCATCAGGAGACTCTACAAAGAGTACCTGGGATTTGCCGGCGGCATGAAGGCACATCAGCTCCTTCATACCCACTACGTGGACAGATCAGAATAATACCGGAACAAAAAACCATCACTGCAGTATGCAGTGATGGTTTTGCTTTACATAACTTCGTTTTCCTGAGCCACCAGGTTAGCGCCGCCGTAGATCTCGCGAAGCCTGGGCTTTTCGATCTTGCCGGTGGCGTTTCTGGGAACATCCGCAAAAATTATTTTGCGGGGACGTTTGTACTTGGGAAGCTTCAGGCAGAAGTCGTTCACTTCCTCTTCGGTACAGGTGAAGCCCTCCTTGACCTCTATGATGGCGGCGGATATCTCACCCAGCCGCTTATCAGGAAGGCCGATGACCGCCACGTCCTTGACGGGGGCGAAGGCGTGGAGGAAATCCTCGATCTGCACGGGGTAGATGTTTTCTCCTCCGGAAATGATGACGTCCTTCTTGCGGTCCACCAGAAAGATGAAGCCGTCTTCGTCGGTGGTGGCCACGTCTCCGGTGTAAAGCCATCCGTCATCAGAGAGGACCTCTGCAGTAGCCTTGGGATCGTTGAAGTATTCCACCATGACCCCGGGACCCTTGACGGCAAGCTCTCCCACGGAGCAGCGGGGCAGGGTGTTGTGCTCCTCGTCCACGATCCTGGCCTCCCAGCCGTAGCCCGGGATACCGATGGCACCCACCTTGGACATGTTCTCAACGCCCAGGTGTACGCATCCGGGGCCCAGCGACTCGGAGAGACCGTAGTTGGTATCGTACTGGTGATCCGGGAAGTAGTCCAGCCAGTGGCGTATCATCGAGGGCGGCACAGGCTGGGCACCGATGTGCATCAGCCTCCACTGATCCAGATTGTAATCCCCGGTCTTTTCGTCGCCCCTGTCCAGAGCGTCCAGAATGTCCTGGGCCCAGGGGACAAGGAGCCACACTATGGTGCAGCGCTCCTCTGAGACCGCATGAAGGATGAACCTGGGTGTGGTCCCGCGCAAAAGCACCGCGCGGCTGCCGGATATCAGGGATCCGAACCAGTGCATCTTGGCCCCGGTGTGATACAGGGGAGGGATGCAGAGGAAGACGTCTTTCTTGGTCTGGCCGTGGTGCTTCTGCTCCACCTCACAGGAGTGCATGAGCGCACTGTGCCTGTGAAGGATGGCCTTGGGGAATCCGGTGGTGCCGGACGAAAAGTATATTGCCGCCAGGTCATCATCGGAGATGTCCACCTGGGGTGCCTTGCTGGAATAGTTTGAGGTCTGGACCAGGAAGTTCTCGGCGAAGGTGGGGGTGTTCTCGCCCACGAAAAGAAGGAGCCTGTTCCTGGAGACCTGCTCCACCACGTCCTCGATACGGCCGATGAACTCCGGGCCGAAGATCAGGACTTCCACCTCGGCCAGGTCCAGACAGTATTTGATCTCATCGGAAGAATACCTGAAGTTCAGGGGCACCGCGATGGCGCCGGATTTCAGGATACCGAAATATATGGGAAGCCAGGAAAGGCAGTTCATGAGAAGGATGCCTACCTTCTCGCCTTTTTTGACGCCCCGGGCCATGAGATAGTTGGCCACGCGGTTGGCCTTCTCGTCGAAGACCTTCCATGTGATCTCCTCCCGGTAGGGACCTGTGTGGGCGGGCTCCATGAGCTCATACTCCTTCCAGGTGGTGAGCCTGGGTACGGTGATGGTGGGGTTCAGTTCCACCAGAGCTACGTCGTCCGGCCATTCTCTGGCATTTCTTTCAAGATACTTGGTTATGGGCATGTCTTGGACCTCCTGAGATGCGCCTGGGCATTTTTGTGTTTTCTAACATTATATTGCTTATTTTTTTGTTTTTCAATAGGAAAATTCGCACAAGATGAGTTCGCAGAGGTCGTAGACGCCGGAGATATATATTTTGCGCCAGGTCAGGTATTCGGCAAAAAAATGTTGCAAGGAATCTCAAAAGAAACTATTATATTTTTATTGTAATTCCACTATTTAAAATGGGGAAGAATTTTATGAACGACATTGTGATCAGAAACGCTGAGCCGGCGGATGACCGGTTCATCCTAAGGATCAACGAGGAAAACGTGGAAGTCCTGTCGCCAATGGATCAGGCGAAGCTGGATTTCTACAAGCGCATAGCCGACATCTTATGGGTGATCGACGTGGATGGTGAGAGGGCGGCCTTTCTCATAGGAATTAGGGAAGGGGCGGACTATCCCAACGAGAATTTTGTTTTTTTCTCGAGGATGTTCCCCAAGTTCCTCTACGTTGACAGGATCGTAATCGACGAGCCCTTCCGGAAGATGGGTCTTGGGACGAAGATCTATGAGGCTGTGAAGGAGCATGCTCTTGCGGACGGTGTTACCACAGTAACAGCAGAGGTGGACACGGAGCCCGTATACAACAACGCCAGCCTGATATTCCATGACGGCATGGGCTTCAGAGAAGTTGGAGAACAGTGGGTCAGAGGGAACTCTATGAAGGTCTCTCTTGTGGCCTGGAAACTGGTTTAAGATATTTAAGGAGGCACTATGACAAGCAACAAGAGACCGGACACGATGGAACGCATCACCACACCTCAGCAGGCGGAAGCTTTCATCGAAGAACAGCTTAAGGAATTGAGAGAGCAGATCGGAGACAAAAAGGTTCTCCTGGCGCTTTCGGGAGGAGTGGACTCTTCAGTAGTGGCAGCTCTTCTCATCAAGGCAGTGGGCAAGCAGCTCACATGCGTTCACGTGAACCACGGACTTCTCAGAAAAGGCGAGCCTGAGCAGGTCATCAAGGTATTCGGCGAAGAACTGGGAGCCAACCTCATCTATGTTGATGCAGTGGACAGATTCCTGGACAAGCTGGCCGGAGTGGATGATCCTGAGACCAAGCGCCACATCATCGGTGAAGAGTTCATCAAGGTCTTCGCTGAAGAGGCAGCCAAACTGGACGGCATCCAGTTCCTGGGACAGGGAACCATCTATCCCGACATCCTGGAGAGTGAAGCAGGCATCAAGGCTCACCACAACGTAGGCGGACTTCCCGAGGAACTGAACTTCGAGCTGGTGGAACCGGTGAAGCTTCTCTACAAGGACGAGGTAAGGGTAGTGGGCAAGGCTCTTGGCCTTCCTGACAGCATGGTATACCGTCAGCCATTCCCGGGACCGGGACTGGGCGTGAGATGCGTGGGAGCCATCACAAGAGACCGTCTTGAAGCAGTAAGAGAGTCAGACGCCATCCTGAGAGAAGAGTTCGCAAAGGCCGGCCTGGCAGGCAAGGTCTGGCAGTACTTCACAGTAGTCCCCGACTTCAAGTCCACAGGCATCACGGACGGCAAGAGGACATACGCATGGCCGGTGGTCATCAGAGCCATCAACACGACTGACGTTGTGGAGGTCACCGTTGAGCATCTGGATCCTGCTCTCATCGACCGTCTGGTCCAGAGAATCACCACAGAGGTCAAGGGTGTGAACCGCGTGCTCTTCGACTACACACCGAAGCCCCCCGCAACGGTAGAGTGGGAGTGAGATACGAAAACCGGAAAACCCAGTAAAATCAAGGCTTTCCGGCTTCGCAAAGGTTCCTTTGATAACAATTTGATAACAGTTGCATGATCTCCCTTTATTCTCCGTATCAAGGGGTTTCGGGGTAAGAAGTCATTCTTGACGGTTTGCGGCTGGAACGATCCATATTATGAAAGCCCTTCGCTGTGGGTATGCAGCGAAGGGCTTTTTGTCGTTATCACAGGGACGACAAACCGAAAGTTATAATTCCCGCTTCAAATAACCGCATGTGAATGGGAAGAAATCAAACTTTTTGGTTCCGATATGGATGGCTCCATTTTCTTCATACCACTTGCGAAGGACGGTGTTTTCTTCAAC
>JAEEOX010000202.1 GCA_016284485.1 Bacillota bacterium
AGCCTGATGAAGGGCACCTACCGCGAGAGCGGCGCGCCTGATGAGGAACTGGCCATCGACATGGAGAACTCGGTCATCCTCATCGCCTGCATCGTGCCTTGGTGCATCGGCTGCTCCGTGCCGCTGAGCTTCTTCGGTGTGAACTGGGGAGCCATGAGATACGCATACTACATGTTCCTCATACCCATCGTATATCTGTTTACCAAGAGATTCTTTTACGGGAGCAAAAAACATGACTGAAGACAGGATCAATTCAATAAAGGGCAGGGTCGGATCTTTTGCGGAAACTCACATTGAGGAAGCAGAGGATCTCCTCCGTGAACTGGGCCGGATCCCCGCACCAACAAGGGACGAAGGGAAGAGGGCTGAGTTTGTGAGAGACTGGCTGATCCGCCAGGGTGCTGAGAACGTGAGGATCGACTCGATGAAGAACGTTATCTGGGAGGCGGGCACAGGCGACCACGAGGATGTGATCATCTGGGCGGCCCACATGGACGTGGTGCAGCCCGACACGGAATCCTATCCCATGACCCAGGAGGGGAGGATCCTCAGGGCACCGGGCATCGGTGACGACACCGCCAATCTGGTGAACCTCCTCATGGGCGCAAAATATCTCATCGAGAACAGACCGGCTCTGGACTGCGGCTTCGTGATCTGCGCCAATTCCTGCGAGGAGGGACTGGGCAACCTGGACGGCTCAAAGGAACTGATGAGGCAGTATGAAGGAAGAGTCAGGGCTTTCTACAGCTTTGACTGTTACCTGGGGCAGTGCATAGACCGGGCGGTGGGCTCACACCGTTACAGAATAACCGTAAACGTTCAGGGAGGTCACTCCTGGTCTAACTTCGGACGGGCCAGCGCCATCAAGATCATGGCTGACCTGATAGAAGAACTGTACGGGATACCGCTTCCCGAGGATGCACCCGGGAACAAGACCACCTTCAATGTGGGAGTGATCCAGGGCGGGACCACCGTGAACTCCATTCCTCAGAGGGCGGAGATCCTCTATGAGTACCGCTCAACCAGCGAGGAAAGCCTATCGTATATGAGGGGCGAGATGGAAAGAGTCATCGATGGATTCCGAGGGGAGTGCGATGTGGAAGTCGAGCTTCTTGGGATACGCCCGGGAAACGGTGATCTGGATGCGGAAAAACTGAAGGATTTCACCGGGCTAAGCGATGATGTGATAGGTCAGTATTACGACGAGCCGGTATGGCACGGCGCAGCCTCCACTGACAGCAACATACCCCTTTCAAAGGGGATACCGGGCAATACCATCGGCACCGTAAAAGGGAGTCTGGCTCATACCAGAGAGGAGTGGGTGGACCTGGATTCTCTGATTACCGGGATGAAGATCGTATTGCACCTGATGATGATGCACGAGTTGTAGGAAATTGAGAATGAGAAAAAAATAGAGCCTCGGACCATTTGTCCGAGGCTCTTTTGTGTGGTTTATCTGAATCTGTTAATGATCCTATGAGGCTGGTACAGGGATATGAGCAGCACCGGGTCGATGAACCTGGGGGTGCTGATACCGTTTCCGCCGTCTCCGCCATCATCACCGCCGCCGCCTCCGTTCTGGAGGTCTGCGATCAGCTGGTTCAGCCTGTCCAGGATCTCCTGGGGCACGTAAGCCTGTGCACCGGGTGAGAGGGCGTTATATGCAGCCTGAGCGGCATAGATGGCATCTGCGTCTCCCGGAGTCAGGTTCATTACCATGGCTGAGAACTGCTCCGCGGCGTTCCTGTCAGCTGCGTCCTGAGCTTCCTTGTTGATGGCTTCCTGAAGGGCAGCCTCGCAGGCGGCCAGCTTACTCAGCTTATCTGCAGGTACCAGCAGCTGCTGGGCAGATGTAAGAGCATTGTATGCGGCCCTTGCGGAGTTGATGACTGAAGCGTGAGCTGTTGTTACCGAGTCAGGCGAGGGCAGTGCGTCTATCATGGCGATGACGGAGTTGGCAGCCTGCCTGTCGGCTTCAGCTCTCTCGTTGGTATACTTCTCGAGCAGTGACTGATACTGGCTTGCTACAGGATACTTGGAAGGATCCGAGTTATGCATGTAGCAGTATGAAGTGGGCAGTATGCTGATGGTTCCGCTCTGATACTGGGTTCCCTGCTTATCCTTATCGTTGGTGGTGATGGAGTAACCCTTTACTGTCTCAACGTTGGGGCAGTCGGGCGTGGCCAGGAGTCCTGTATCCTTGCAGACCGTGACCTCCATGAACTTGGCGTTGCCGCCGGCGTTCTTTTCGGTGCCCTTGGTGAAGTATTCAGTTCTGCCTCCGGCGTTGGCCGTTACAACGTTGGAAGGTCTTGCGGAGTAGGTTCCTCCGTGGGCCTTTTCGATCTGGCTCATGATGGTGGACCAGAGTCTCGCCGCCTTGGGCGACTGTTCGCTGAGTCCCAGGTTCACGTCAGCGCCGATCCAGACGGATGCAGTATAGCTGGCTGTGAAGCCGTCGAACCAGATATCGATGTTTTCCTTCTGGGAACCGGATGTTCCGGTCTTGCCTCCGACCACCTCGCCGCTGATCTTGGCGTTGCCTGCGATGCCTTGGTATACGACGGACTGAAGGATATCTCTCATGATCCAGGCTACGCCGGGATCGAGGACCTGAGTCTCGGTCCTCTTGGGTTCCATGAGAACGTTGCCGTTTCTGTCGGTCACCTGGGTGTATGCGAAGTAGCTCTTGTGGACTCCGTCATTTACGAAGGTAGAGTAGGCGGATGCCATGTCCAGAGTGGTGACTCCGTTGGTCATGGCGCCCAGTCCGAGGGCTGCAAGGTTGACGTCGTTAACGTCGCCTTCGCCGACGAGGGTGGAGATTCCGAAATTGGTCACGTTCTGGAAGGAGTAGTCCACGCCTACCTGAGCAAGTATCTTGACGGCGCAGGTGTTGATGGACTGCTGAAGAGCGGTCCTGAAGGTCTGCGCACCGGAGTAATGCTTGCTGGCGTTCTTGGGCCATTCCTTGCCCTTGACTGTCATTTTTTCGTCGATTACCACGGATGCGGCTGTGATGTAGTCGCCCCAGAGGTTTACACCCTGAGCGTCGTAACCGGTCTTGACGTACTCCCATTTTTTGCCTGCGGCCGCAAGCTCAAAAGATTTCTGAAGGGCTGCGGAGTATACCGACAGGGGCTTGATGGAAGAACCGGGCTGTCTGGGCTTGATGGCGCGGTTGTACAGGAGCTTTCCTGTCTGTCCGCGTCCGCCGATCATGGCCACCACCGCTCCGGTGGAGTTGTCGATGACGGTCATGGCAGCCTGAGGCTGTACGGATTCAGTCTTAAGTGAGAACTTGGTGGTGTACAGGTTCCCGTTGGAGTCGAACTGGAGAGTCTCCGGACTGTTGGTGAAAAGATCCGGGCTCAGCAGTACGTTGTTGTTCTCCGTGAGGGTGGCGTAGGACGAAAGTCCGTTGAGATATGCACCGTCGATGATGTACATGAATCCATCCACCCATCTGTAGAGCTTGGGCATCTCGATGGATATGGACTGTACGCCGTTGGACTCTGTGATGTAGAATCTCAGCCTCTTGCCGAATACCAGCTCGATGTCACCGTTCTCATTCCTCAGCCATTCGTCGGGCTGGAACAGGAAGGTGTTCTCCTTGATGTAATTGTCATACTTGAAGAGCATCACGTTTCCGTCGGGCTTAAGGATGTTTCCGGCGGAGTCTGTGGTGTAGTAGTAGGGCTGCGGGAAGTTGGAATATACAGCGAATTCCTTTTCCAGTATGGACTGGGCCTGGGGATCCATGGTGCTGTATATCTTGAGACCGCCGTTGTATACTACGTTGGTGGCAGTGGCCTCGTCGTAGCCGAACTGATCCTGGAAGTCCTGGATGACTGATGCGATGACGAAGTCAGCAAAATAGTTGGTATTGGTCACAGCGGTATCTCTGTGAGGATGTACCATGTCCTTGATGCTGAAGTCGATGGCTCCGTCATATTCTTCCTGAGTGATGTATCCCTGCTCCAGCATGAGGGCAAGGCAGTACTTCATACGGTCTGAACATGCATCATTCCAGCAGTAGGCGAACTCGCTGTCGGTGTAGAGCACCTTGTCGGCGTAGTCGCCAAGCTGATCCGGATAGAGCCTGAGCACCAGAGCATAGGTGGAAGGTCTCTGGGGAAGGGTGGCCAGAGCCGCCGCTTCCTGAAGGGTTAGTTCGCTTACGCTCTTGTCAAAATATGCCGTGGCAGCAGACTGGATACCCCAGCCGGCTCCGAAGTTAATGGTGTTCAGATAGGCTTCGAGGATCTGATCCTTTGACAGATTCTTTTCCAGGATGTAGGCGTAATACGCTTCCTGGATCTTTCTGGTCATGGACCGGACGGACATCGTATCCTCCAGATAGAGGTTTCTGGCCAGCTGCTGGGTGATGGTCGATGTACCCGAAATCGAGCCGCCGTGGAACAGCTTGTCCTTGATGGCTCCGAAGATCCTGATGATGTTGAAGCCGTGATGCTTCCTGAAGGTCTTGTCCTCAAGAGCTATGAAAGCATTCTGCACGTGTTCGGGGATCTGGTCTATGGTAACTATGGTACGGTCCTGATCTCCGAAGATATTGTCTATGACCTGGCCGGTGGAGTCATACACAGTGGACGTCTGGGACAAAAGACTGTAGATGTTGTCAGTCTCGATCTCAGGGGTATCCTTGATGATATTGCCCACGTAGATGACCACGGCGACACATGCGATGAGAGCAAGTATCACCAGAGCCGCAAAGATCTTGAGCAGTATATGCTTTTTCTTCTTTTTCTTGACTTTTTTCTTTCTGCTGGTGGAAGCCTGAGACTGGTCCTGAGTCTGATCCTCTTTAAGAACAGTCTGGTCAGCGTTCACTTCAGCTTTGTTTTTCTTTTTTCTCATATGTTCCCCACCTTTCTTTTTTCCAAAAAACCTCTTTGAAAGTAAACATATTCTCCAACATTATATCACAGTGTCCGGCACATTGTAAATCGTTTTGGAGGTCAATATAATGTGTCGTGATGATCGGGCCGGAAAGGGGGAGAGAGGCGGTGGTCAGGAGGAAACTGTTCACTTTCAGCGTTGGTGTTTTGATCGGGCTGTACCTGATCCTCTCGCTCTGGCCGGAACTCTTCGTGCCCGGGTCAGTCAAAGAAGATTTGAAGCCTTCAGTCCACTGCGGAACGGTTACGGGCATTACAGTGAAGGCGGGAAGCACGGTGTTCACCATCCGGGATGAGAGAGGATTCGGGGTTAAACTCTCATATTTCGGAGAATTTCCGGTGGGACCCGAGTATATGGGAAGCAGGGTCACATACAAGGCGGCCCTGAAATTCCCGGAGGTACGGAGAAACCCCCATTGCTATGATGAGAGGAAAATACTGAGGAGTGACGGTATATTCCTCAAGGGCTACGTGAATGAGCGCCCTGATATCATCGGAGAAAAGGGCCTTGCCGGGGCTTACGCTGCGCTTCTGTACGGCCAGAAGGTCAGGTTTGAAGAGGCTCTGCCGGATGACGTACGTGGCGTGATCTCAGGTATGATCTTCGGTGATACCTCGGATATTCCTGAGGATGTGAGGGATGACTTCCGGAGGAACGGTACAGCTCACATTCTGGCTGTTTCCGGCCTGCACATCGGTATTCTGTACAAAATATACGAGAAGCTTACTCGCTCAAGTTCCAATCCCGTGTTTCTGGTGCTTCTGGTCTTCTTCCTGTACTCCTACGGAACGATATGCATGTGGAGACCGTCGGTGGTGAGAGCCGGAACGATGGTTCTGATGAAGGCGGCAGCCAGGACTTTCAGGCTGAGATATGACAGTCTTACTGCCATGAGTCTCAGCGCACTGATCCTGATGATGAGACAGCCATACGTCATCTTCGGGAATGGATTTCAGCTCAGCTTCCTTGCGATCCTGTCCATCAAGATCGCCATAAGGATACTTCCCGCCCGGATCCCTGAAACAGTTGCTTCGGGACTTGCGGTGAACATGGTGCTCATGATCTATCAGGCATATGTTTTCAACTATGTCTCGCCTTTGGCGGTACTGATCAATTTACCTGCCATATACCTTGCGGGAATAGGCATACCGCTGAACATGGGAGCTTTTGCGCTGGGGATCCCCGGGAAGGGAGCAGGACTGCCCGGTGCTGCGGGCAGTGCTCTCGAGATATGCGGTGTATCCGTCACGAGGCTTCTCGTGGGATTCAATTCGATCCCCGGCACCATGGGCACATTGTCATTCGATGTGAAGAACCCGCCGCTTATGGTGACAGTCATAGGGGTGGCGGGCATCATGTTTTACGGTTCAGAATACTACGACATCCTCAGGATAAGAAAACTGAGGAAGAAGGGGGTGAGATTTTTTGCGCTGATCCTTGCGGCGGCTGTGGTAGCGGGAACTTCGGTCTATGATCCCATCAGCTATGACGAGGTGATCTTCGTGGATGTGGGGCAGGGAGCCTGCGTCAGGGTGCGTTCCGGGGGAAACGACGCTCTGATCGACGGCGGGGGGAATCACGACTTCAATGTGGGCAAAAATACTCTGAAACCTTACCTTCTGAAGAACGGTGCGTCAGATCTTGACCTGGCTCTGGCGACGCACGAGGATCTGGACCATATCCGCGGGCTGGAAGAACTGGCGGACTGCTTCGATGTGAAGAATTTCGTGACGGGATCTGTCAGGGGGGACGTATTCAGACTGGGAAAAGGAGTGGAGATAAGGACGTTGTGGCCGGAACAGCTTGAACCCGGTGAGAAGCAGGAAAATGGGAACTCTTCGGTATTCATGGTGGACTACAGAGGGATCCGCATCCTGATAATGGGAGATCTGGACGCAGAGGGAGAGAAGGAGATGATAAGGTGTTATTCTGAGTCCGGCGAAGTGGGGCTCCTTAAGGCAGATGTCCTTAGCGTGGGCCACCACGGATCAAGGTATTCCACCTCGGAAGAGCTGCTGGACGCTGTAGACCCAAGCCTGGCTGTGATCCAGGTGGGTCGGAACAACTACGGGCATCCGTCAAGGGAGGTGCTGGAAAAGCTCAAGGCAAGAGGCATAGAGGTGCTGAGAAATGATATTTCCGGAGCCATAGGCCTGGATATCACAGTGAGCAGGATATGGGGAACACGCATCAAAAAAGTCCACGCCGAGACCGGGCATCATTGACAAGTAACCGCGCAGAATAGTAAAATCAAAAGGAACTCTGGAGGAAATAATGGCCTACGATCAGAATCAGAATCAAGAACATGCCTTCAAGACTTTTGCGAAGGATCTCAAGGGCGGGGAAGTCGCACCCGTTCTGTATTTCTATGGCGCTGAGGAGTATCTGATCGAGTGGGCTGTGAAGGAGATTGTGAAGAGGTGTCTTCCTAAGGACGCTGCCGGCATGGATCTGGAAGAACCTGACGGGGACACAGTGACCCCTCAGGAGATCATAAGTTCCTGCGAGATGTTCAGCATGTTCGGATCCAGAAGGATCGTCTGGGTAAGAGAGGCTGCCGCACTGAAGAGCGACAATGCCGCAGGTTACGGGGAGAAGGGCCTTGAGGTCATCGAACGTTACCTGAAGGATCCCAATGCATCCACCATCCTTATCTTCAGCTCCCACGAAGTGAAGAATGACTCCAAAGATAAGAAGGAGAAGAAGACGAAACTCAACAATCTCCTCCTTAAATATGCCAAGAGCTATGACTTCTGTCCTCTGGACAGGAAGACGCTCAGGGCATACATCAAAAAGAGACTTAAGGAAGCAGGCTGCGCCATGAGCGACGCGGACTGCGACTATCTCATAGACGCCACAGGCTATTACCACAGAGAGAGCGAGTACAGGATACTGGACCTGAACTCTGATCTGGACAAGATAGTGGCGCTCTCAGATGATACCGCCGGCAGGGCGGAGATCGACGAGGCAGTGCTGGGAGACATGGACACCTACATCTTCGATTTCCTGGACTACATGTCCCAGAACCGGAAGTCGGATGCGTTCCTTCTTCTCAGCAACATGCTTTCAGCCAGGAGGGACGTTTTCTCCATCCTGGGAAGCCTTATCAATCAGTTCGAACTGATGACAGAGGTCAAGGAACTCAAGGAGAACGCCTATGACCTGACGGCAATGTCCAAAGAACTCAAGGTCCATGAATTCAGGATCCGCAAGTCAATGACCGCGGGAAACAGGATGAGCCTTGAAAGGCTCAAGAGGATCCTGGTGGACCTCTATGAGACAGATGCGGCCATAAAGAGGGGAGACATCGACGGAGGCGTGGCTCTGGAACTTCTCGTGGGGAGGATCTGACATGGACAGGTCCAGACAGATAAAGGCTGACATGCAGCTTCTGCTCATTACCTTCTGCTGGGGAATTTCCTACGTTTTCACGAAACTCTGCCTCCAGCACATGAGCCCCATGATGCTCCTGGCTTACAGGTTCCTCATAGGTTTTGTCGTGGTGGCTGTGATCTTTCGCAAAAACCTTGTGAGGCTCAACGGAGTCACTTTGAAATACGCGCTTTTATGCGCGGTTTCTCTTTTTGTAACGTACGCTGCAGTGACCTACGGACAGTTGTACACCTCGTCCACCAAGGCCAGCTTCCTATGTGCTCTGACCACCATACTGACGCCCATAATTGCGTTTTTTGTGCTGAAACAGAGGCAGGAGAAGAGTCTTGTGGTGGCGGTGGTCATCTGTTTCGTAGGAATAGCCCTAATGACTCTGGGAGAAGGTTTCCGGATCGACATGACGGAATTCAAGGGAGACATCCTCTGCATAATCTGTGCGGTCACCTATGCCATCAACCTGCTTACCGTTGAAAAGGCCGTAAGGACAGAAGGCGTGGATGCCGCTGGGCTGGGTGTGATACAGCTTCTGATCGTGGGGCTTCTGGATCTGGGACTTGCTGCTGTGAAGCACGAACTGGTACTGCCGGGGGATCCCGCGGTATGGGGAATGATCCTGGTGCTGGCTCTGCTCTGCACCGCCATGGCTCTGGTACTTCAGCCCATAGCCCAGAGGCATACAACGGCGTCACACGTGGGGGTGATATATGCCCTGGAGCCGGTGTTTTCGGCCATTGCAGCCATGCTGATACTTCACGAGTTCATGACCTTCAGGAACTATGTGGGGGCGGCCCTCATGCTCATCAGCATATTCATAATGGAGATAGACTGGAGCAAAATAAAAAAGCAGGCAGACGGTTAAGTCTGTCTGCTCTTTGTCTTTTTGTGACCGGATCATCTGCTCTGTTCTATGAGCTCACGTGCGGATCTCAGTGAATTCTCTGTTATTTGAGAACCGCTGATCAGGCGGGCGATCTCATTGACCTTCTGTTCATCGCTGAGATATTCCATGCGGGTGGAGGCTGAATGCTCTCCACTCTCTTTTATTATACTGAAGTTGTGGTCTCCCGCAGCAGCTATCTGGGGGAGGTGAGTTATGCAGATGACCTGGCGGTCTTTGGCAATGGACCTGAGTTTCCTGGCAACGACCGAGGCGGTGTAACCGGAGATACCGGTGTCTATCTCGTCGAAGATGACGGTGGGTACCGCATCATAGGCGCTGATCACATCTCTGAAGGCCAGCATGATCCTGGATATCTCTCCGCCGGAGGCGATCCTGTAGAGGGGTCTCAGCGGCTCACCCTTGTTGGTGGAGATAAGTATCTCAACATTGTCGATACCGTTCTCCTGAGGCTGTTCCATGGGAGTGATCTGTATCTTAAGATCAGTGTCGTTGAAATTCAGCTCCTTCAGTTCTTCAAGGATCCTTACTTCAAGTTCCGATGCGGCCTCCTGGCGTTTCGCGGTGAGGACGCTGCAGGAATTCAGAAGAGTGTTTCTCTTCTCGATGAGGTCCTTCTTGAGGGCAGCCTCCTGACTGTCGAAGTTCTCCACGGAGCTGATCTTCTGATCCAGTTCATCCTTGTATGAAAGTATGCCTTCGATGTCCATGGCGTACTTCCTCTTGAGGCTGTCGATGAGAGAAAGTCTGGATATGGCTTCGTCCAGATCATCTTCAGAGAAGCTGAGAGACTCTGTCAGACCTCCGATGGCAGATGACACGTCCTCCAGGTC
This sequence comes from Bacillota bacterium, assembly GCA_016284485.1. Lineage (GTDB taxonomy): Bacteria > Bacillota > Clostridia > Peptostreptococcales > Anaerovoracaceae > RUG754. The sequence goes on from JAEEOX010000202.1 coordinate 10,045, forward strand.
ATAATATATCCCTGTAAGCTTCTCCAAAAGGTCCGACAGCTCGTCGGACACGGAGGAAACGGATTCAAGAGCCCCGCGGGCTCTGGATATGAGATCCAGACCTGCGCCGTCAGATGAAAGGGAAGAGGAGGCTGTCGAGAGGGCCTCGAATATCCTTCCTGAATTCTTCATCATGGAGATCTTTTGCTCCAGCTCTGCGTCTTCTCCCGGAGTGAGGGATGCCCTTGCTATCTCAGAGGATTCAAATTTATAAAAATCCAGATCGCGGGCGGTCTTCTTCCTGAGATTGAGCAGGGCGACCAGACGTGCCTTGGACTCAGAATATGCCTTGAAGTCTGCAGCCACTGCTTCCTTCGGACCCGCCACCAGATCGGGGCGGTAGCTGTCCAGAAGGTCAATGTGGGAAGCGGGATCCAGAAGGGTCTGGCTGTCATACTGACCGTGGATGTCCGCCATCCTGTGGGAGAGCTCATTGAGCCTGGTGAGGGTGACCGCCTCGCCGTTGAGCTTGCAGACGTTCTTGCCCTGACGGTTCAGCTCCCGGTGGAGAACTATCTCTTCACCGTCCAGATCGCCGATGATCTCCACTGTGGCCTTGTCGGTGCCTGTTCGGATGCACGACGAATCAGCCCGGCTTCCGAGGGCCAGGCTGACAGCTTCGATGACTACGGATTTGCCGGCGCCGGTCTCTCCTGTGAAGACGTTGAGCCCGTCAAAAATATCCGTCTCTATATCCTCGATGAGGACGAAGTTTTGGATGTGGATGTGGTTGATCATTAAGTGTTAGCCTCAGTCAGATCCCTTGAGGATACGGTTGAATTCCTGGATGATCGCCGGAACGTTGGCCTTCTGGTCAACGGCAACGAAGAGGGTGTTGTCACCCGCAATGGTCCCTACGATGTGGGCGATCCCCGAAGTGTCAACCGCTTCGCCTGCAGCGTTGCCGCAGCCCGAAAGGGTCTTGATAACGATGATGTTCTCAGCACTTTCGATGGAAACTACAGTATGCTTGAGTATCTTCTCAAACCTCTCCTTGAGGGGAAGATCATTGGAGCGGTTCACCGTGTAGCGGTACTTACCGTCGGGTGACAGCGCCTTCACAAGCTGGAGTTCCTTTATATCTCTGGATATTGTTGCCTGAGTTACCTCGAAACCTTCATCTTTAAGCATGGATGCAAGTTTATCCTGTGTATCGACATCATTGTTTTCGATTATTTCGATTATCTTGTTCTGTCTCATGTAACGCATGCTTATCCACCTCTCAATTCAGCGCAAAATACAATACCATGTGGCATTATCCACCACATATACTTTAACATCTGCCGTGCATAAAATCAAGTAAACATGCATAAATCATTAAAAACAACAAAATATGAGCTTTAAAATGCGGTGGACAAACAAATGTTCCCTATGCTATACTTTTTGCATGAGAATTTTAGGAATAGACCCGGGCTACGCCATCCTGGGATGGGGCGTAGTGGACGTGGAGGGCAACCGTTTCAAGGCCGTTGCATACGACTCCATACTCACAGATAAAGATACGCCGATGCCCAAGAGGCTGAGCCAGCTTTATGACGGACTTCAGGAGATAATCGCAAAGTACTCTCCTGATGAAGCATCAATAGAGGAACTTTACTTTAACAACAACGCCA
>JAEEOX010000203.1 GCA_016284485.1 Bacillota bacterium
TCATAGGGTCGGCGTTCAGGGCACCATCCAACGCCCTGTCCAACGGCACAGGCAACTACGTGATCAACTTCGCCATCGCCATCCTGGACGCCTTCGTGGTGAGGATAGGCCTGGCCTACTTCCTGGGACAGATCCTGGGAATGGGTTACATGGGCTTCTGGCTGGGAGACGCCCTGGCGGGATACACACCATTCATGATAGTCATCCCCTTCTACCTGAGCGGCAGGTGGAAGACCAATAAATATGTAATAAAGGACAAAGTCCAATAGGAGCAAAAGAAAGGATATGAGTGATGGATAAGATCATATATTTTGTGATCGCAGCAATAGTTCTGGCAGTCATCGTCATGATGCTGATCACGGCTAAGCGAAACAGAGATCTGAAGAGAGAGGGGGTCGAAACTGACGCCGTGGTGACCAGGATATGGGAGAATACCACTACGGACCCGGACACCATGAAGACCACCACGGATTACGTGTACTACGTGACCTACAGGACTGATGAAGGAGAAACGGTGGAAGCCAAGCTGGCCAGCGGCAAAAGCGTTGAGACTTACAAGGACCGGGAATTCTGGTACGGTGACCTCCGTGAAGGCAGTCCGGTGAGGATCATCTATCTTCCCTCAAAACCCAAATATGTCTTACGTGTCAAGGATGGTATGTAACAACAAAAAGGCGCTGACCTGAGGGTCAGCGCCTTTTATGTTTGAGTCATCCCGTTTATTCCCCGAAAAGAGGTGTGGACAGGTATCTGTCTCCGGAATCGGGGAGAAGCACCACGATGCACTTGCCCTGGTTTTCGGGGCGGGAGGCCAGGATCTGTCCGGCCTTGAGAGCCGCACCGGAGGAGATGCCTACGAGTATTCCCTCGGTGACTGCGAAACGCCTGCCTTCTGCGAAGGCGTCCTCGTTCTCGATGGCCAGAACTTCATCATAGATGCCTGTATCCAGCACCTCGGGGACGAAGCCTGCTCCGATGCCCTGGATCTTGTGGGCTCCCGGAGTTCCCTTGGAAAGTACGGGAGAAGTGGCGGGCTCAACGGCGACCACCTTGACCTCGGGGTTTTGCTCCTTGAGGTAGCGGCCTGTGCCGGTGATGGTTCCGCCGGTGCCTACGCCTGCCACGAAGATGTCCACCTTGCCCTCGGTCTGTTCCCAGATCTCCGGGCCGGTGGTCCTGTAGTGGATCGCAGGGTTTGCGGGGTTCACGAACTGACCCAGGATCACGGAGTCCGGGATAGAGGCGTTCAGTTCGTCAGCTTTGGCAATGGCGCCCTTCATACCTTTTGCACCCTCGGTGAGGACCAGCTCGGCTCCGTAGGCTGCCAGGAGCTTGCGGCGTTCCACGCTCATGGTCTCAGGCAGTGTGAAAATGGCCTTGTAGCCGCGGGCTGCAGCCACAGCTGCCAGACCGATGCCTGTGTTCCCGCTGGTGGGCTCGATTATTGTGGCGCCGGGTTTCAGGATGCCTTTCTCTTCGGCATCCAGGATCATCGCACAGGCGATCCTGTCCTTGACGGAGCCTGCGGGATTCAAATACTCCAGCTTCGCAAGAAGCGCGCCATGAAGGCCCGCATCTTTGCTGTATCTCGACGCCAAGAACAGTGGTGTCTTTCCGATGAGGTCAATGAGATTAGTTTTGATGTTCGACATGATATGCCTCCTTTGACTACCTATCTGTTTGGTAGGTAGTATAGAATAAACTGCGGTGGCTGTCAACAGTGTTTTGAACAATTTTAGAGAAAAATATTTTGCATTTACCCCTTGACGAGGTAGGTAAATAGTCGTATATTCTAATTGCCTACCGAAACGGTAGGCAAGATTCACACCACGAAAGAAAGAGGAAAACACAATGATATATGCTGATAACGCGGCGACCACAAGGATGAGCCGGACCGCCATCGAGGCAATGCTGCCATACATGAGCGAGTACTACGGCAACCCGTCCAGCCTTTACTCCTTCGGTCAGAAGGCCAAGGAGGCCCTGGAGGAGGCCAGGGAGAAGGTGGCGAAGTGCCTGAACTGCAACCCCTGGGAGATCACATTCCCATCAGGCGGAAGCGAGGCGGACAACCAGGCGATCCTATCCGCCGCAAGATCCGGAGAGAAAAAGGGTAAGAAACATATAATATCCACCGCCTTCGAGCATCACGCAGTGCTCCACACCCTGGAGAAGCTTGAGAAGGAAGGCTTCGAGGTGACCCTTCTGGACGTGCACAGCACGGGCATCATCGATCCGGAACAGGTGGCTGAGGCCATCCGCGAGGATACCTGCCTGGTCACCATAATGTATGCCAACAACGAGATCGGCACCATCCAGCCCATAGCTGAGATCGGAAAGATCTGCAGAGAAAAGGGCGTGACCTTCCATACCGACGCTGTGCAGGCGGCAGGACATATAAAGATAGACGTACAGGAGCAAAACATTGACATGCTCTCACTTTCGGCCCACAAGTTCCACGGGCCCAAGGGCATCGGAGTGCTCTACACAAGGCGCGGCATAGTGCTCCACAATCTCATCAACGGCGGAGCCCAGGAGAGGGGTAAGCGCGCCGGAACAGAGAACATTCCCGCCATCGTGGCCATGGCTGCGGCTCTCACTGAGGCCTGCGACCACATGGAGGAGAACGCTGCCAGGATGACGGCCCTGAGAGACCGCCTGATGGAAGGCCTGGACAAGATCCCCTACGGCGAACTGAACGGAAGCCGCGAGCACCGTCTTCCCGGCAATGTGAACTACTGCTTCGAGGGGATCGAAGGTGAGTCCATGCTGCTCCTTCTGGACGACAAGGGCATCTGCGCATCATCGGGAAGCGCATGCACTTCCGGGTCGCTGGATCCCAGCCACGTGCTGCTGGCCATCGGCAGACCCCACGAGGTCGCCCACGGGTCCCTGAGGCTGACCATCGGAGAGGACTCCACGGAGGAAGACGTGGATCAGATCATTCAGGCGGTCACGGATGTGGTGACATATCTCAGGAACATGTCGCCATTCTGGAGAGATCTGGTAACAGGCAAGAGGACCCACGTTTTCAGTGAATAGGTACGGAGCAAGAGGAGGAAAACACAATGGCTTTATACAGCGACAAGGTAATGGATCATTTCCGCAACCCCAGGAACGTGGGCGTCATCGAAGAAGCTGACGGCGTGGGCGAGGCTGGCAACCCGGTGTGCGGAGACATCATGAAGATATATCTCAAAATAGACGACGACGTGATCTCTGACGTGAAGTTCGAGACCTTCGGCTGCGGCAGCGCCATAGCTTCCAGCTCCATGGCCACCGAGCTCATCAAGGGGAAGCCTGTTGAAGAGGCTGCGGCCCTGACCAACAAGGCTGTGACGGAGGCCCTTGACGGCCTTCCCATCCACAAGCTTCATTGCTCCGTGCTGGCCGAAGAGGCCATCAAACTGGCTCTCAAGGATTACTACGACAAAAACGGCATCCCCTACGATCCCGAAGAATTCAAGGGACTGGTGGACTGCGCCAGCTGCGCCGAGAACCACTGAGAGTGAGCCGCAGGTGTTTTAAGGCAGGAAGGCGGGCGGATTGCAATCCACCTACTGATATGGTATGATGGACGCCTAAGGAAGGTGACAGAAATGATGGTATCGACCAGAGGACGCTACGCGCTTCGCGTGATGGTGGATCTCGCAGAAAACAGCAAAGACGGATACATCCCCATGAGGGAGGTGGCTGCCCGCCAGGATATTTCGCTGAAATACCTGGAGCGCATCCTGCCTCTTCTGGTATCGCAAAACATGATTGAAGGGGTCCACGGCAAGGGCGGCGGCTACCGCCTGTCCAGAGATCCTTCGGAGTACACGGTGGGTGAGATCCTGAGGGTGACCGAAGGAGACATCGCGCCGGTGGCCTGCCTGGAGTGCAACGCCGCGGGATGCGACCGCACCGAGGACTGCAGGACCCTTCCAATGTGGAGCGAGCTGAATAACCGGATCACCGGCTATCTGGACAACGTCACGATAGCGGATCTGATGAAAGTATAAAACATAATAAAAGGACACCGGAGGACCGGTGTCCTTTTCGTTATTGATAGATCGGGGCTACCCCCCCAAAAAAGAAGCTAAGCCAGAGCAGAGATGTCCAGCGGCACGCTCTTAAGGACCTCTGTTTTCCCCTGAAGATCCTCATAGATGAACGTCAGCGTCCAACCCTTGCAAAGCACGCAGTGATTGGTTCCGGCCACCACCTGTGAAGCCAGGTGCAGCACGGCATCGTCCGCCTCAACGCTTCCTTCTCTGTCGACTGCCCAGGCGCCTGTAAGGTTGCCCGATTCAGGCTGTAGGTCTTCGACAACACCATCTTCCATGACCTTTCCCAGATCCATGGCGATGATCTTGGTGACCTCCGCATTGTCCTGAAGGTCGGCGTAGACGTAGATCAGCGAGTAATACGGTTTTGCTTCGGGAGCGACAACAGTCGCCTCGCAGAGGAAGCAGTAGTTCATTCCCGCCACCACCTGAGTGCCGAGAAGAGCCACCGGCTCATAGGATACTCCGTCCAGGCCCTCCATTGCCTTTTCAAAAGCAGCCTTGGCATCATCGGTGACGGTCGCATCCGGAGACAGTTCCCATCCGCCCACCGATTGAGGTTCATCCTTTTGTCCGCAGGCTGTGAAGACGAAGATCATCAGAGCAGCCAGGGTCAGTGTTATAATCCTTTTCATTATTACCCCTCCTTTTGATTAAGATTATATGAGAAATATAGCAGATACGGTATATTTCTTCAAGATTATTTTGTGATGAGAGGGATGGATCCGGGCACGCCCCGGGACAGATATTTCCGTGCGGGATACAGGCTATGGCTTAAGCGATAAAAGTATGCTAAAATATAACGTAAGATTTTTTAAGAGGACAAGCCTATGACAGACATCAGATACGAGAGAAGGACCAAGGAAGACCGCCCGGTGGTGGCCATCTGCTACGACTTCGACAAAACTTTATCCCCGGATGACATGCAGGCTCAGGGCTACATTCAGTCCGTGGGCCACGACGTCAGCGAGTTCTGGGAACTGACGGGATGGCTTTCATCCGAGAATGAGATGGACCAGAACCTGGCCTACATGCGGCTCATGCTGCAGGAGGCGGAGGGGAAGCTTCTTTTCACCAGGAAGACTCTGGAGGATTACGGCTCCCGGGTGGAGCTTTTCCCGGGGGTGGAGACCTGGTTCGAGCGTACCAGAGAATATGGCCGCGAGAAGGGCGTCATCGTTGAGCATTACATAATCTCATCGGGTCTTAAGGAGATGATCGAGGGCACGTCCGTGGCCAGAGCGGGGGCCTTCGAGAAGATCTACGCCAGCTCTTTCTACTACAATGACCGCGGCGTGGCGGAGTGGCCCGCCCAGGTGGTGAACTTCACCAACAAGACCCAGTTCCTTTTCAGGATCGAGAAGGGGACTCTGGACGTGAACGACCCGGCGGTCAACGACTATTTCCAGCCGGGAGACATCCGCGTGCCCTTCAGGAACATGGTCTACATAGGCGACAGCGCCACCGACATCCCCTGCATGAAGCTGGTCAACGCCTACGGCGGATATTCCATCGGCGTCTACGATGACCGCACCGGAGGAAGGGCCAAGGTGCACCAGATGATGAGGGATGACAGGATAGGATATTTTGCGCCGGCCAACTATGAAGAGGGGTCGGAACTGGACGTTTTGATAAAAGACATAATCGACCGGACGGCTCTCAACGAGAGACTTGTTGACGCGAGCCTGAGGTGTTTAAAGGAAGCGGAGGAATGATCATGAACGCAGCTATTGAGAACATGCTGACCAGAAGAAGCGTCAGGAAGTACAGGGACCAGCACGTGCCCAGAGAAGTGATCGACAGGATCGTGGAGGCGGGGCTCTACGCGGCCAGCGGCAAGAACATGCAGACTCCCATAATCATCGCCATCACCAACAGGGAGCTCAGGGACAGGCTGTCCGAGGCCAACCGTCTGGTGGGCGGCTGGGATGAGGGCTTCGACCCGTTCTACGGCGCGCCGGACCTGCTGCTGGTGCTTGCGGACAAGTCGTCGCCCAACCACGTGTACGACGGTGCCTGCACCATGCAGAATCTGATGAACGCCGCTCACGCCGAGGGGCTCGGAAGCTGCTGGATCAACAGGGCAAAGGAAGAGTTCGAGCAGCCGGAGTGGAAGGAATGGCTGGCAGGCCTCGGGATCGAGGGCGATTACGAGGGCATCGGCCACTGCATCATCGGCTACGCTGACGGACCCGAGCCCAAAACTCCCAGGAGAAAGCCCAACAGGTATTTCTTTGTCGAATAAGGAGGAAAACGTATGTTATTCGACCTGATCAAGGAATTCAATAATACGCAGGCGCTGATCAAAGAGGATCCGGAGCTTGCTGCGCTCACCGAGGAGACCACCAGAAAGTCCTGGATGTACCGCCAGGGCTTCCAAGCTGAGACCAGGACCGTGAAGAACCAGGAGTTCAA
>JAEEOX010000204.1 GCA_016284485.1 Bacillota bacterium
AGTGGATTCCGATATATTAAGGATCACTAGTAATTCGAAGGCAAGGCGGCGATCCAGGCGGACGCGAGAACCCTGTCACCCCCCCATTATGAACACTACCTTAACAGTATTATCCTTGAAAGCAGTGGAAAGTTATTGTATAATCTACTATGTATAATTGTGTGGAGTGTTGGCTTTTTTTGGCCGCATGAACTGAAAAGGTAAGAATCCATGGAACAATTCTTTCAGAACATAGCATCGAATATCGGAATAAACGATATCTTAGACATACTTATAATAACTTTCCTCGTGTATAAGCTGCTGGGCTTCGTAAGGGAGACCAGGGCGGAGCAGCTGGCCAAGGGCGTAGGGATACTGCTCATCGTGGCAGTCCTGGCAAACGTCATGAGAATGTACACTCTTCAGTGGCTCCTCAGCAACCTTGTAAACGTCGGACTGATCGCACTGGTCATTATCTTCCAGCCTGAACTCAGGAGACTTCTGGAGAATCTCGGAAGGCGTAAGATCATTTCCAATTACAGCGGTCTGGATCTGGAGGAGGCTGAGCACATCACCCACGAGATCAGGGCTGCCCTCGAGCGCATGTCCGAGGAAAAGACCGGAGCCCTCATCGTCATCGAGCGCGAGACCTCTCTCACCGACATCATCGAGACGGGCACGGTGATCCGCGCCGAGATCTCCAGAGAGATGATCGGGAACGTCTTCTATGAAGGCGCGCCGCTCCACGACGGAGCATTGATCGTCAGGGGAGACAAGCTGGAAGCAGCAGGCTGCGTTCTGCCTCTCACGGAGAACAAGAACCTTTCCAAAGACCTTGGGACCAGACACAGAGCAGGCATCGGTGTCACCGAAACGTCAGACGCCCTGGTATTCATCGTGTCCGAAGAGACGGGCATCATCTCCGTCGCCGAGAACGGCAGACTCAGGAGACGCCTCACAGGCACCGAGATCGAGGAACTCCTTAACACCGTATACATCGTGCCGGAGAAGGATTCTCTTCCCGACCGTATAATCAAAGCACTGAAGGGAGGCAGGAAGAATGCTGAAGAATAAGCGATTCACATTGGTGCTTGCCTTTATTATCGCAGTGGCTCTCTGGGCTTACGTTCTGGGTGAGGTAGATCCCGAAAGGAGCATCACCATCAGGGACATACCCATCACCTACACCAACGAAGCGGCCCTTGAGGATGCGGGACTGGTGATAACCAGCGTGGACTATGACAACGTGGACGCATCTTTCAGCGCCAAGAGGTCCATAGCCAACAAAATATCCGAGGAAGACTTCCACGCCATCGCCAACCTTTCGGGACTGACCTGGGGCGACAACGTGGTGGAGCTTTCCATAACAAAGCCCAGTTCAATAACGCTGGACAGCGTTTCTCCCCAGTACATAACCATAACCACAGATAATTATGTGGCGGTGGAAAAAGAGATCGACATAGAGTTCTCCAATCAGATCGAGAACAAGGAACCCATGATCACCCAGCTGTCATCAGACACCATCACTGTCTCCGGAGCGGAATCGGTGGTGAGCAAGGTGGACAGGGTAGTCGCAGAGGTGGACGCTTCCAGGATCACAGAGGAGAGCAACGCCATTTCGGTGGCTCTCAAGGCGCTGGACGCCGACGGTGCAGAGGTGGCGGAAGCCAACCTCAGCGAGTCCAACGTCACCGTTACCGCTGTCATGATGAACACTAAGACGGTGAAGCTTTCCGTGCCCATCAAGGGACAGGACAGCGGATCCATAACCCGTGACGTCGATGTTCCGGAAGAGGTGACCATCAAGGGATCCAGCGATCTTCTGGAATGGATCGACAGCGTGGAGTGCAAGGAGATCGATCTTTCTGAGGTATATGTGGATACCACCATAATACTGGAGCCGGTGCTTCCATATGGAGTGCAGCTTGCTTCGGCATCCATGAATCCTGAGATGCAGGTCATCGTATACAACGCCTCAGAAGTAAGCTTTGAATTCGACGAAACAGACATCACCGTGACAGGTGTCAGCGAGTACACCACTGTCACCATAGAGGACGTGGAGATCCTGGTCACCGCCAAGGGAACCTTCTCGGCCATAGGATCACTTACGAAGAAAGACCTTGTGATAACCGCTGACGTTACCGGACTTTACAGCGGCAGCCACACTGTGGAACTGAAGATAACCTCCAAGGTCCCCGGTGTGGACATAGCACAGGCTGAACCCTCCAGCGTGGTGATCAAACTAGAGATGTAAAAGGAGCAGTCATTGGGAAGACTTTTCGGAACCGACGGAGTCAGAGGCATAGCCAACAGGGAACTGACACCTGAACTTGCCTTCAGCCTTGGAAAGGCGCTCTGTCATGAATTAAAAAAGACTGATCCCGCCCCTACTGTAGTGATCGGCAAGGACACCAGACTGTCCTGCGATCTGCTTGAACAGGCGGTGGCCGCCGGGATCATGGTATACGGAGGCACGGTCATCAAGGCCGGCATCCTGCCTACGCCTGCGGTGGCCTGCGTCACCATGGCCTACGGAGCGGGAGCAGGCATAGTCATCAGCGCCTCCCACAATTCCTACGAGTACAACGGGATCAAAATATTCAGCTCCGACGGCCTGAAACTTTCAGACGCCATGGAGGAAGAGATAGAGGATCTGATACTTTCAGGCACCGACGCCGCAGAGAGACTTACGGGCACGGGCATAGGCCGCATGTACGACGCATCAGATGACGCCAGGAGGATCTACGAGGAACACCTCATGAGCACGGTGGACTTCAAGCTTCTGGGCAAAAAGATCGTTCTGGACTGCGCCAACGGCGCCTGCTTCAAGATCGCCCCCGAGGTATTCATGAGGCTGGGTGCGGACGTATATACCATAGGAAACACCCCCGACGGCACCAACATCAACGATCACTGCGGATCCACCTCTCCCGAGGCTCTGGCGCAGGCGGTGGTCGAGATAGGCGCCCAGGCGGGATTCGCCTTCGACGGAGACGGCGACAGACTTATCACCGTGGACGAGAAGGGGAGGATACTGGACGGCGACAGAGCCGTGGCCATATGTGCCCTTGACCTCAAGGAAGAAGGCAGACTCAGGAACATGACCGTTACCACCTCCATCATGTCAAACACCGGACTCAGGAGGACACTGGAGAAGGAAGGCATCAGGGTGGACGTCACGGGAGTGGGCGACCGGTATGTCCTCAGCAAGATGCTGGAGACCGGCTGCGTCCTGGGCGGAGAGCAGACCGGACACATGATCTTCAGCGAGTATGAGACTGCGGGAGACGGGATACTCAGCGCCCTGCAGCTCATGAAGGCCATGAGGAATTCAGGACTTAAACTTTCGGAACTGTCCGACAAGGTCATCATCTATCCTCAGGTCCTCATAAATGCCGGGATCAGGAACGAATACAAGAAGACCTACATGAAGGACCCGGACATCGTAAGGCTGATAAATGACGCCGAAGATGTGCTCCGCAACAGGGGCAGGGTGGTCATCAGGACCTCCGGGACCGAGGCGGTGATCCGTGTGCTTGTTGAAGGCGATTCGGAGGATGAGATCCGGGGACTGGCCCAGGGCATCGCATCCATGATAGAAGAAAGATACGGGAAGTGACCCGTTAAGCAAAACAAAGGAGTTTCATAAATGGACTATGACATCAGAGACATAGGACTTGCGCCCTATGGACATTTAAAGATCGAATGGGTCAGAGACCACATGCCCCTTCTCAGATCTCTCGAGGAGAGATTCCTTAAGGAAAAGCCCTTCGAGGGAGTCAAGGTATCTCTTTCAGTACATCTGGAAGCCAAGACCGCTTATCTGGTGAAGGTCATGGCGGCAGGCGGAGCACAGATGTCCGTCACAGGTTCCAACATTCTTTCCACTCAGGACGACGTATGCGCCGCACTGGTGGAGGACGGAATATCGGTGTTTGCCTATCATGACGCCACTGAAGAGGAATATTTCAGGCATCTGGAGAAGTGCCTTGAGATCAAGCCCAACATCATAATCGATGACGGCTGCGATCTGGTGACACTGATCCACAACAAAAGACCTGACCTGGCCGAAGACGTCTGGGGCGGATGTGAGGAGACCACCACAGGTATCATCAGACTGAGAGCTCTGGACAAGGCCGGACTTCTCATGTTCCCCATGATGGCGGTCAACGACGCTGACATGAAGCATCTCTTCGACAACAGATACGGCACAGGTCAGTCCACATGGGACGCCATAATGAGGAACACCAACCTCATCGTTGCAGGCAAGACAGTGGTGGTCGCAGGCTACGGCTGGGTATCCAGGGGGATCGCCATGAGAGCTGCCTCTCTTGGGGCCAGCGTCATAGTCACCGAGATCGATCCGGTGAAGGCCATCGAGGCCAAGATGGACGGCTTCACCGTCATGAAGATGGATGATGCCGCACCGCTGGGAGATATTTTCTGCACGGCAACGGGATGCATCAAGAGCATCAACACCGACCACATGCTGTCCATGAAGAACGGAGCCATCCTTACGAACTCCGGCCATTTCAACTGCGAGGTGGACATGGAAGGCCTGTACAAGATGGCGGTATCCCATCATGAGCGCCGCCACAACGTGGAAGGCTTCATCCTTCCCAACGGCAAGGAGATCGACGTCATCGCAGACGGCAGACTGGTGAACATCGCAGGAGCAGACGGACATCCCGCTGAGATCATGGACATGAGCTTCGCGGTACAACTCTACGGCGCCATGTACATCAAGGATCACAGAAACGAACTTCCCAGGCACCTTCTCAAGATCCCGGAGGAGATCGACAAGAAGATCGCATCCGACAGACTTGCAGCCTGGGGGATCGAAATAGACAAATTGACCGACGAACAGAACGAGTATTTGAACAGTTGGAAGTTATAGGAGGCGTATTTTGGAAATGCAGAACATTCGGGAAGAAGCGAGAAGAGCCTGTGAAGAGATAGTTGAGATCTCCCGGATACAGGAAGGTGACATACTCATCGTAGGCTGTTCATCATCCGAGATAATGGGTTCAAACATCGGCAAGGGCTCCAGCCTTGAGGCTGCCCAGGCCGTTTACGACGGAATAATGAGTGTGCTCAGGCCCAGAGGGATATATCTGGCTGCACAGTGCTGCGAGCATCTCAACAGATGCGTGGTGGTGGAGAAGGACGCGCTCCTTCCGGGCACCGAGATAGTGAATGCGGTGCCGCAGCTCCACGCGGGCGGATCTTTTGCGATGACAGTGTACCAGAACTGCAGGAAGCCGGTGCTGGTGGAGGAGATAAAGGCCAACGCAGGCCTTGACATAGGGGACACCCTTATAGGAATGCATCTCAAGAAAGTCGCGGTGCCTGTAAGGATCAGCCAGAAACAGATCGGAGAGGCCCACGTGGTGGCGGCCAGGACAAGACCCAAGTTCGTGGGCGGGTCCCGTGCAGTCTACGACGACGCCCTTTCCGGCGGAGACATTCCAAGATAGAGGAGGATATCTATGCGTATATTAACAATAGTTTCCGGAGTCGCGCTGGTGGCTCTGGGAGGCTATCTCATAGCCAATGAAGGACTGACCTTCATCTCAGTGGCTTTCATAATCGGACTTGCTTTCATGATCTGCGGCATCATCGAAGTGCTGTCACATTCCGCCTACAGAGGAACGGACGGTGAAAGCAAGGCATGGGTACTGATCGACGGACTTACCACTTTCGCTCTGGGTACGCTGATCATACTGGACAAAATATCCGCGGAGATCGCCGCTCCCCAGATCCTGGGTCTGTGGGTGCTGATCACAGGAATAAGGAATGCCGTGAAGGCCTGGGAGAACCTGGAAAACAGGAATACCAGCTTTTACGATCACCTCATAGTAGCCCTTCTGAACCTGATAATCGGATTCTACGTGTTCTTCGACCCTGACATTTTCGGACTGCCCTCACTGAATCTGGTGGGACTGTGCATCATAGTGCAGGGTATCAACCTGGCTCACGTAGGTGTCACCATCAAACTTCAGAAACCTGAAGCCATCAAGACCAAGGAAGAGATGGTAACGGAGGCTGCGCTCAAGGCCAAGGAGGCCCAGCTTGCAGCAAGAGAAGCTCTGGAGGCCGCAAAGGCCGCACAGAGCCAGTTCAAGGAAGTGGCGCTCACGCCTGCTGAGATGCTGGACAAGGCGCTGAGACCCAAGCCGGTTGAAGAGGACTCCGAACCCGGCGCGGAGCAGGGAAATGAAACAGGAATATGACGCTCTGGTCATAGGCGGCGGTGCATCAGGCATGGCCGCTGCCATAACCCTTAAGAGGATGCGTCCCGCGTGGGACGTGGCCGTCCTCGAGAAAAATGACATTTTTCTGAGAAAGGTGCAGGCCTCCGGAAACGGCAGGTGCAACATCTCCAATCTGGCATGCGACGGGCTGGGGGAGGTGAAGGACTTCCTCTCAAGCGTGGGCATAAGCTTAAGAAATGACGGGGAGGGCAGACTCTACCCCTATTCGGAGGACGCAAAAGACGTTGCCAGACTTCTGATCAGGACCGCAACGTCCATTGGCGTGGAGCTTTTGCCTGAAGCCGAAGTGGAGAGGATCAACGCCGTTCCCACGGAAAAGGATCCCAGGGGAGGCTTCAGAGTACTCATCAAGGGAGATGATGAATATGTCTCCTGCGAGAAGCTGGTGCTGGCCACCGGCGGCAAGTCTCATGCAGAGTTCGGAACCACGGGAGACGGATACACCTTTGCGAGAAGAATGGGTCACAGCGTGACCAAACTTGTCCCCGCCCTTACGGGAGTAGAGGTCAGGGACAACATACTGAACCTCAAGGGAGTCCGGGCCAAGGCCAAGGCTTACCTTCTGAGAGACGGAGAGACCGTCTTCAGTGAGAAGGGAGAGGTGCAGTTCAGGGAGGACTCCCTTTCCGGCATCGTCATTATGAACATGTCGGGCAGGATCGAGACCCTTCAGAACGAATCTCCCGAGAACAGTTTCAAACATTACGAGATCAGGCTGGACCTGGCTCCCGAGTTCACATCTCAGGAGGTCAGAGACCTGATCCTGGAGAGACTCAACATGCCGGGCTTCGACGAGGAATATGCTCTCAAGAGCCTGGTGAGAGCGGAACTTGCCAGATACATAATCAGGAAGGAAAACGTGTTTTTTGCGCGGTGGCTGGGTGAGAAGGCCTCCAAAGAGGAAATCGCGGACTTTCTGGCGGACGAGCTCAAGGACCTGAAGTTCAAGGTCAGAGGTCTCAAAGGCTGGGACGAGGCTCAGGTCACCAAGGGCGGGGTGCCGGCATCCGAGGTGGATCCGGTGACCATGGAATCCAGAATAGTCAAGGGACTTTATCTTACGGGAGAGGTCCTGGATTACGACGGTCCCTGCGGAGGATATAACCTGAACAACGCCTGGCTCACAGGGATCAAAGCGGGAAGAGGCATAGCCCAAAGCAGATGATAATAAACGGGATAAGCGTGAGGCCCGGCGAGGGAACCGAAAGAGTGATCTCCAGGGCCGCAAAAAGATCCGGAAAGAAAGTTCATAACTGGCGGATACTGAAGGAATCCATCGATGCCAGGAACAAGGCTGACATAAGGCTGGTCTACTCCGTGGAGATCAATTATGATCCGGAGGAGAGCGAAAGCCTCAGGATACCGAAGGTCTCTTCGGAAGACCGCCCCGTGGTGGTGGGCTTCGGGCCCTGCGGGATCTTCGCAGGTCTGGTGCTTGCCAGAGCGGGATTGAGACCTGTGATTCTGGAGCGAGGCGACGACGTGGACCGGCGCCTTGAGAAAGTGAGGCGGTTCGCGGCAGAAGGCGTGCTGGACACCGACTCCAACGTTCAGTTCGGAGAGGGAGGCGCAGGCACTTTCTCCGACGGTAAACTGACCACCGGCATAAAGGACAGCAGGATGAGGTTCGTACTGGGGGAACTGGCGGCCCACGGAGGCCCGCAGGACATCCTCTACAAGGCCAAACCTCATATTGGGACAGATGTGCTCAGAGAGGTGGTAAAGAGCCTCAGAATGGAAATTACGGCCCTTGGAGGGCAGGTGATATTCGGCGCCCGGGTGACCGGTATGGAAGTGTCTGGAAACCGCATGAAAGCGGTGGAGTACGTATCAGAGGGACAGACGGTAAGGCTTGAGACATCTGATCTGATCCTGGCCATCGGACACAGTTCCAGAGATACACTTCTCATGCTCAGGGAGTCCGGCATCAGGATGGCGCAAAAGCCTTTTTCCATGGGAGTGAGGGTGGAACATCCACAGGAGCTCATAGATATCGCACAGTACGGAAGACCGGCGGGAGAACTGAAGCTTCCCCCTGCGGACTACAAACTCTCGTACAGAACTGAGTCAGGCAGGGGAGTCTACACCTTCTGCATGTGCCCGGGAGGCCACGTGATAGTGGCGTCTTCGGAGGAAGGGGGAGTGACCACCAACGGAATGAGTTTCCACGGACGGGACTCCGGCTTCGCCAACTCCGCGGTGCTCTGCGATCTGAGACCGTCGGACTTCGGTTCGGACGATGTGCTGGCGGGAATGTATCTGCAGAGGAAATACGAACAGATCGCGTTCCAAAAGGCCGGCGGATACCATGCTCCCAAGACGGACTGGAGATCTTTCAGAGACGGACTGGCCCCTGACGTTACAGACTGCATGCCGGGATTCGTGGCGGACTCCATAAGGGAGGCAATGCCTGCTTTCGGCCGCAAGGTCAGAGGTTTCGACTCTGATGACGCAGCCATGTACGCTGTGGAAGCCAGGAGCTCCTCGCCGGTGAGGCTTCTTAGAGACGAAGACTTAAGAGGCGGACTGATGACCGGTGAGACTATCGAAGGCTTCTATCCTGCGGGAGAGGGTGCCGGATATGCAGGCGGGATCGTGTCCGCTGCTGTGGACGGCATCAGAACAGCCATGAAGATAATAGAAAAGTATCAATAATCGTAAAATGCGCCCTTGTAATAACTATACAAAAGGACGTATAATATATACCGTTAAAGAGTTTATTACGATCGTTATTACGAAAGGAGATCGAATATGGCAGGTATGATGGACCTTTTAGGTTTATTGGGAGGCGGTAATTCCTCCATGACAGATGTTTTAGGTTTACTTGGCGGAAAGGCAGGCGTAACCGAGAGCGAGGCTCAGAACACACTTCTGAAGGCTCTTCCGTCACTTCTTTCCTCAATGCAGAACAATGCCAGCACCAAGACAGGCGCAGACAGCCTTCTTAAAGCGCTGGATCAGCATGACCTGGATGAGAAGGATATCGTCAAGCTCATCAAGAGCGCTGATGAAGAGGATGGAGTAAAGATCCTGAATCACATCTACGGCAGCAAGGAGAAGGCTGAAGAAGCCAAGAAGGAAGTTGCCAAGGCGGCAGGCATCGACGTAAAGAAGGCAGCCAAGCTCATGGCTATGGCAGCTCCTGTACTTCTTACAGTTCTTGCAAAGACAAACAAGAAGTCAAACAAGACTGAGACTGTTTCCAACGCAGACGGACTTGCAGACATGCTTGGAACGCTTGCAGGCCTTGCCGGCGGCAAATCATCCGCATCCGGACTGGGCAGCCTCATCGGCGCTCTCGCAGGCGGCGGATCCAAGAAGAACGATGGACTTGACATCGGCGACATTCTCGGACTTCTGATGAAATAAGATTACTCTATTAAGAACGCAAAAGACCCCTTTCACATCGCGGCGAAGGGGGTCTTTGCTATTACGGCCGGCGGATGATATAATAACAATATAAGAGAGATATGGAGTAAGGGTTTTGTTTATTATTAATGTCTTACAAATCATCCAGGATTCAGTAGAGAATCTGTTCAGGAAGTATCTTCCGATGATGAGGGGCCTCGCACGTTCAATACTGAAGGATTTCCATCTTTCAGAGGATGCGGTGCAGGAGGCTCTTGTTAAGTTGTACCGATATTCAGACAAAATCGATAATATAGACTCAAAAGCTACAAAGAACTATGTATATACCGTTATCAGAAACGAAGCCATATCCATAAAGAGAAAAGAAGAAAGAAGAAATTTATTTGAGACTGATGTCCAATTTAGTGAAGAAACTGCGTTAAATAATATAGAGGGGCAATTAGATATAGAAGAATTCCGTAATAAATACGGATTCAGCATTGAGGTCTCTGATATGCTGGATCAGCTCAGCCTGACCGACAAAGATATCCTTACTTATAAATACAGTTTTGGTTATTCGTTCAAAGAGATATCCAAAATGATGGATATGAGCCGCGATGCAGTCTACAAAAGACACAAGAGAGCTTTGGATAAACTTAGATCGATACTGGAAGAAGCAGATGAAAAGTAAGAGAGAAGCAAAGCGAATACTCAGGGCCTTCGGAAGAGAGGAGGGGAAGGCCAGGATCAGGTATGTCGATTCCTTTTTGCCTGAGAAGACTTCATTCGTTGGGTCTATAAGTTACAGGCATGCACTAAGGAAGGCAGGCATAGTTGTTTTGCTTATGGTCTTGATTCTGGCGATGACGGTCTCAGTCTATGCCGGGGTCATGCATTATTTGAATTACAAAATAGTTGAAAGCCAGACCAATGACAGATACGAGCCAATAGACAGTGGCTACCACCCGGATGGAACGCATGATGAAATTGCGTTTTTTGAGCCGAAATACATCCCAGATGGCTTTACACTTAGGTCGGAAGAATACGACGAAGTGATGAAGATGAAAATCTGGACCTATTCGGCAAAGTATGGAAAACATATAGTTATACAGGAAAGTCCTCCCATTGCTGTCTACATTGATAATGAAACGAGTACCCGTTCCACAGAAATAGTTGATGATACTGAAGTTGCTGTACATATCTTTGATGAAAGCGGGAGAATTGCT
>JAEEOX010000205.1 GCA_016284485.1 Bacillota bacterium
GTGGCCTCAACCATGACTCTGATCTTGGGCTCGGTGCCGGATGCACGAAGCAGGATCCTGCCGTTTCCTTCAAGCTCACGGTTCACGCGGTCAACTTCCTTCAGGACGACCTCGTCCTTCTGGGCAGCTTCCTTGTCCTTGACCACGATGTTCTTCAGGCACTGAGGATACATCTTCATCTCGTTTGCCAGCATTGAAAGAGGCATCTTCTTCTCCAGCATGGTCATCATGACCATGAGGCTGGTGAGGATACCGTCGCCGGTGGTGGCGTACTTGCCGAAGATGATGTGTCCGGACTGCTCGCCGCCCAGGACGAAACCGTTCTGCATCATGTTCTCAGCAACGTACTTGTCGCCTACGTTGGTCTTCTCTGTTCTGACACCTATGGCTTCACAGGCCTTATAAAGTCCCATGTTGCTCATGATGGTGGTTACGATGGTATTTCCGTCCAGCTGTCCCCTCTCCTTAAGGAACTTGCCGCAGAGGAACATGACCTGGTCACCGTTGACCTCTTCACCGTTTTCATCAACAGCGATGCACCTGTCGGCATCTCCGTCATAGGCAAATCCCACGTTCAGTCCTTTTTCCTTTACGAATTCCTGCAGCTTGCCGATATGAGTTGAGCCGCAGTTATCGTTGATGTTCAGACCGTCGGGCTCGTTGCCCATTACGTATACCTTGGCCCCAAGTGCCTCATAGACTGCTCTCGCGATGTTCCAGGATGCGCCGTTGGCGCAGTCAAGCCCTACCTTGTAGCCGTTGAATCCCTTGGTGGGGATGGTCATAAGGTAGCCGATGTATCTGTTGCGGCCTGCGGAATAGTCCGTTACGCGGCCGATGTCTTCACGTTCCGCCAGAGGAAGTTCACCGATCTCTCCGTCGATGTAGGCTTCGATCTTTTCTTCGATCTCAGGCTCGATCTTCTGACCGTTGGCCCTCATGATCTTGATGCCATTGTCATAGAACGGATTGTGAGATGCGGAGATCATAACTCCGCAGTCGAACTCGTCGGTCCTGCAAACGTAGCTCACGGAAGGTGTGGTTGTAACGCCCATGAGGCATGCGTCCGATCCGGAACTTGTGATGCCTGCTGCCAGCGCGTGCTCAAGCATGTAGCTGGAACGTCTGGTGTCCTTGCCGATGACGATGCGGGCCCTGTGGTCCTCATGCTTCTGTCCGTAATACCAGCCGATATATCTTCCTACCTGAAAGGCCTTTTCAGCGGTGAGCGCCTTGTTTGCCTCTCCTCTGAAGCCGTCTGTTCCAAAATATTTACCCATAGTAATATCCTCTTCTCAGTAAGTGTTGTAAATATATTACGCGGGCCGCGCATCGCGGCCCGTTATTGATGATCAAAGTTTGCTTGCTGCGTCGTTGTCCAGGAATACGTAGACTTCCGGGTGATCCTGAAGGATGGAAGCCGGGCAGTCCTCAGTCTTGGGTCCCTTGAGCATTCCGTATACGGCGTCAGCCTTGTTGAGGCCTGTGGCGATCATGATGATCTTTTTGGCTCTCATGATGCTGGCCAGTCCCTGTGTGATGGCGAACTTGGGAACCTGATCCAGGTCGGGGTTGCCGTTCTCGTCCAGGAAGAATCTGGCGTTGTCTCTTCTGGTCTGCTCTGTGAGCTCCATGAGATGTGTCAGTGAGTCAAAGGGTGTTCCCGGCTCATTGAAAGCGATGTGGCCGTCGGAGCCGATTCCCAGCACCTGTACGTCGACGGTGTATTTTGCCAGCTCGTTCTCATAGTCGATGCAGGCCTGCTCCTCGTCCTCAAGGTTTCCTGCAGGAACGTGAATGTTCTCTTCGGGGCAGTCAAGCTCGTCAAAAAGATTCTCGTGCATGAACGTCCAGTAGCTCTGTTCGTGATCCTTGGGGATCCCGCAGTATTCATCAAGGTTGAAGGTGATGATGTCCTTGTAAGATGTGCCGTTCTCCTTGTGGTCCCTGATCATCTCCTGGTAGAGGCCTACCGGGGAGCTTCCTGTTGCAAGGCCGAGGATGGGCTTCTCTGTTCCCTTCACCACGTCCAGCATGATCTCTGCAGCGTCCTTGGATACTTCTTCATATGTTTCTCTGACTTTGATATTGAACATTGTTTTTCTCCTTATGTTAAACAAATTGTTTTTCAAAAATACCGATTAATTATACCATATGATGTGGAATTGTACAACAAAAAATACAATTTCTGTTGATCTTTGTGAATATGAAAAAACCGCCGTCCAAAGGCGGCGGTGATTATTCATGTGTTATTTCGCAGGATCAGTTCACCTGGATGGGGGCGGTGTTCCCCATTGCAGTAAAGATCGCATTGTCCGAAATGAGCTTGGGTCCGCCCATGGTGATGCTTCTGGCAGCGCTGCTGAGGCCTCTGTAGGCCACGGCAGCGGACACATTGTCAGATGTGGCCAGCAGCACCGGAGCATCGTACTGATAAGCCAGGGCTCCGCCTGAAAGTCCATCGGGGAAGTCCTTGGCGTATACCATCATCATGTGGTCGTGGGTCCCCGGGAAGAATGTTTTGGCTACGTTGAGGGAAGTCTCGAAACGGTTCTTGCCTCCCACTCTGGTCACGCCTGCGTACTGTACCAGTTCGTTCACCACATCAGAGGACACTGCTGCGGTGCCTCCCACGGCATATATCTTGGCGAACCCTGCGTCCTCAAGATATTCTTTCTGTGCGTCCGTAAGTTCGGTCCCAACCAGCATGATGGGTCTTCCAACGGAAGATACTGAGAGAGCGTCTGCGTAACCTGCTCCGGAGCAGACTATCAGGTCCTTGCCGGAGACATCGGTCTCTTCCAGGATTGCCATGTTAGTATCGTATCTGCTCTTGCCGGAAAGTCTGCTCACGTTGAGACCTGCAAGTTTATCCTCGAGTGTCTCCGGTACCGCACCGTTTCCTCCAAGGATATACACTGTGCCTTCAGCGCTGAGGTTGGCTTTCACGTACTGGGCGACCTTGTCCTCGCTGACCTTATCCAGAAGAAGAATGGGTGCGGACTTCACCGCACTGAGCCAGCTTCCTGCCAGAGCGTCGGCGTAGTTCATGCCGCTGGCGACGATGACTGAGTCGAACTTGCTGACTCCAAGCTTCGTCTTGAGTTTCCTGGCAGCTTCGATGGATGTGTCCACCCTGTTGGGTCCGTAGATCCTGACGTTTTCGGGAACTACGGTGATATTCAGTGAGAAACTCTTTCTGTCCAGATACTTCGAGGAGGCGGTGATCACCGTGGTTCCGGAAGAGAGTCCCGTCACCACTCCGTTGGCGTCTATGGTGGCCACCTCTTCGTTGCCGGATCTCCAGTACACGCTGTCCTCCCCATCGAGGAAGGTGACGCTGTCCATCTTGAGAGTCAGGTCTCTGCTCTCCCCGATCACCAGTGTCTTGTTGGAGGGTGAGATGCTGAAGCTGAAAGTTACCTGGATGTTCTTGTACGGATCCGTAATGGTGTTGTAGGGCATGTTGATGGCCCTTACGTTGTTTCCGTCCGCGGGCTTGGTGCAGTCAGAAGTCTGGCTCGTGGTACCGAAACACTGGATCCAGTAGTATGCTCCGTTGTACTTTATGACTCCTACGCCGATACCCTTGTACTCACCGTTCAGTATATTTGCCTTATGTCCGGGGGAGCCCATCCAGCCATCCATAACCGACTGAGAAGAATTGAATCCCCAGGCATAGTTTTCCGCGCGCATCTGGCTGTTTATGGTGAAGCAAAGCGTGCCGTCGGGACGCCCGTGAGAGCCCAGGATCACGGTCTCAGCTGCCCTGTGCATTGCGGATTCCAGAAGGCTCTCGTCCATGACCAGAGGTGCCGCTCCCACCTTCTGCCTCTCGGCATTCACCAGAGCCAGCACTTCATATGCCTTGGCATAGTCTTCAAACACTTCGATCTTCAGGGTATCCGTGGGAACGTCTCTCATCGGCAGAGCCGCTTCGCTGTCCATGGGAATGGATATGGCTTCACCGATCTCTAATCCTGTCTCCTGATCTGCATAAGCTGTGACCGGAGTCCACAGTGCAGCTGCGATCATCATGACCGCAAGGACCAGAACTGATACTCTCTTCAGGATCTTTTGCGTCTGATCAATACTTCCCCTAAAACTTTTACTCATCATTGTTTCCTCACATTAACTCATCTATTGCCGAGCCTCTTCTTAAGGACCGACGAAGCGATCTTTAAGACCGCCTTTATCTCATTTCTGAACACTACGTACATGACTGCAGCCTGTACTGCGAAGGATGCGGCCTGAAATACCAGTCCCATGTCCCTGGTCACGAATGACAGGACATATCCCACTGCCATGATCACGAAGATCTTGCCTATGTCATACTTGCACGGATATACCTTGTTGGAAAGGATCTCCACCAGCACTGTCATCAGGAGATAACTCACCAGGGTGGTCATGGTCGCTGCGTATGCTCCGTACTTCGGTATCAGAATGAAGTTCAGAACTACATTGAGCACTGCTGCCGCACCTGTCGG
>JAEEOX010000206.1 GCA_016284485.1 Bacillota bacterium
CACTCCTTCTCCTGTCATGAGCATCCTCTTGGTGTGATACAGGAGTCCGCCCAGTTCGGCGTGGTGATTCTTGGAAGCGGCAGGATAGTAAAGGAGCCTGTCTCTGTTGTCCCTGAGAACTCTGAGGGCAATTGCCTTCAGGTCTTCATCCCTGAAGCTCTCAGCTGTCTCCTCAAGGTATCTCAGCATCTCGGCGGGATCTTCAGGAGCCACCTTCACATAGTCGCCCATGTTGAAGGAATCTTCCTCATACTTTTCAGGCTCGGCCTTCCTGATACGCTGGATCCTCAGCTGAAGCTGGCCGTTGAATTCGGTGACGGTGGCGATTACCTTAACGATGTCTTTTTCCTTAAGTTCCCTGTCTCCGGGAGCCACTTCCCACTTCTTGCCGTTGACTTCGCCGGTCTTGTCACAGAGTATCACGTCCAGGTAAAGCTTGCCTGTGGAACCTGTCCTCACCGCCGATGACTTCAGCATGAAATATTCTTTTACTTCAGAGTCTTTCTTAAGATCTCTTACAAATGTTTCCTTCATGTTTTCCTCTCATTGCCCCTTATTCCGGATCGTATTCGAAGCAGTCCATGTATTTGAGCTTGAATGCGTTTATCTTGTGGAGATGGTCTATCCTCTCCTTGGTCGCAGGATCGTCGATGACGCCCTCTCTGATGTATCTGTCGAGCACAGCGTAGGTGAAGCCCAGATTGTCTTCGTCAGTCTTTTCCTGGAGTCCGTCGGAGGGCACCTTGTCCACGTACTTGTCGGGAAGTCCCAGAACTCTTCCTATTGCCTTGACTTCCTGTACGGTCAGTCTGGAGATGGGTCCGAAGTCCCCTGCCCCGTCACCGTACCTGGTGGCGTATCCCACATAGTCCTCGGACAGGTTGCATGTGTTGGCCACACGGCCGTTCAGGCACTGTGACACTGCGTAGGTCACGGACATCCTCAGTCTGGGCGGCAGGTTGACGATGCTCTGCTTGGTTACTGCGTCCTCGCCCAGAGCCTGTCTCAGTCCGGCCTCCACGGCGTCTGCCGCAGGCCCGATGTTCACCTCGTAATACTTGATGCCCAGGAATTCGCAGATCCCGTAGGACATGTCGATGTCAGGCTGCACATTTCTGGGAAGGAGGACTCCGATGACCTTGTCCTTGCCAAGGGCCTCCACCAAAAGGGCTGCCACTATTGAAGAGTCCTTGCCTCCGGAGATGGCGACCACTCCGTTGCATCCCGGTCCGTTCAACGCGAACCAGTCTCTTATCCACTGTACTACTTCATTCTTTACTTTCAAAGCGTCAAACATTTCAGTTTCCCCCGTTTACTATCTGCTGAAGGACCGTGTTGGCCACAGGTCCCGCCACCGTCGCTCCCGCGCCGGCGTTCTCCAGCATCACTATAAAGGCGTAGTCTCCCGCAAAACCGCTGAACCACGCATTGGTGGCTGCGCCCTGCACCGTCTCAGCAGAACCGGACTTGGCTCCTATGCTGAGCCCCGGGAAGTTCTCTGCGCCGTAATTCTGTTCCACGTTATTCACCATGAGGGCCTTGAGCCTCTGGGCCGTAGCCTCATCCATGAGGGTCACGGACCCGTTGTCCTCTCCCTTGATCAGGGTGGGTATCCGTGCACTGCCGTCATTGGCTATGGCTCCCATGAACACCATCATGGACAGCGGATTGACCATGTCCTCTCCCTGCCCGATGCCGGACCAGGCCAGAGCCACGTCATCTGCTGCGAAGTTGAAAGATCCGGCTGCGGTCTTGATCCCGTTTATGTCGTAGGAATCTGTCAGCCTCATCCTGTCAACGTATTCCTGCATCTTTTCCGCCCCTATGTCGACGGCCAACTGCCCGAAATAGCAGTTGCAGGATGATGCCAGAGCTCCCGCAAAGTCCACCTCACCGTGGGCCTTGGGGCAGGTAACGTTGTTGCCTCCGATGTTGACCGATCCCGTGCAGGTGAAGGTCCTCTCTGTAAGTCCGTCCAGGTTCTCGATGGCCGCTGCAGCGGTCACCACCTTGAAGATGGATCCCGGAGTGAAGGTGGCACTGGTCACCTTGTTGATGTAGGCTCCCTCAGCAGCTGTCTGGATGGCGTCCTTATTGGAGGGGTCCACCGTGGGAGTGCTGACCAGAGTCATGATCTCACCTGTTTTGTAATTGTATACGCACACCAGTCCGTTCCTGTTACCTATGGCGGAATATGCGGTCTGGTTGTAGTCGCTGTCGATGGAAAGGGCCACTGTTCCGCCCTTCCTTCCGAAGAATCCTTCTGTCCCCGTTATCCTGTTGTAGCCTGCAAGCCTGGACCTGAAGACCACGTTGGCTCCCGTGGGACTGCCGTAGTTCACGTCGCCGGTAATGGTCGCCACCGACCTTCTCTCGTACTCAGTCCCGAGATAAGCCGGACCGTCGGGGGTAAACTGAAGCAGAGTCTTGCCGTCTCTGTCCGTCAGTTTGCCGCAGATCAGCTGACCGTTGCTGAAGATGTGGCTGTTGTAGCTCTTGACTGCCCATTCATCGCCGTGAAGTTCGAGCCTCACCACGAAGAACACCAGTCCCGCCAGCATGGCCAGAACCAGAAGCAGACATATGGTCGCTCTTCCTTCAAGCTTCTTCATTTGCCTGCACCCCCTCTCACCGCAAGGCTGGCATGCAGCCTGGTATCCGCCGATTTAAGGAACGCCAGCAGCGCCCAGGACACGATCATGGACGTGCCTCCGTTGGACACGAAGGGGAATGTCACTCCCGTGAAGGGAAGGATGTCCGTGCACCCGAAGATGTTGAGCATGGTCTGGAACACGAACATAGACATGGCTCCGCAGGCTGCTATGGTGTAGAAAGCCGACCGTCCGGATGTTATGGACCTCACCGCGAAAAACGCCAGCGCCACAATGGACAGCACCGCGAAGCATGCGATTATAAGTCCCCACTCTTCTATGAGCATTCCGAAGACCGTATCCGTATCCGCCGCGAACTCTCTTGAAAGCCATCCTGATCCTGCGCCTGTCCCCAGCAGTCCTCCCGAGGCCGAAGCCGTCAGGGTCCTGGTCTGCTGGTACCCGCCGTTATTGATGAAGTCCGGCTCCCACACGTGGGTCCAGGTTGCGAACCTAGTGGCTATGTACGGGCGGAACTTCAGTATTATGAATCCTCCCGCTCCGGCTGCGCCCACCAGAAGCAGCAGCTGGGATATCTCACCGGATCTCAGGAACGAGATCACAAGGTATGTTACGAAGAATATGAGGGCTGTTCCGAAATCTCCCATGAGTGCCAGAGCCGCCAGGCAGAAAAGGGAGAATGCAAGGTAGAGATACAGGTTCTTTTTTCTGAACAGTTCGTCCAGAGTACCCGCTCCCGCCCACACGAATACCACTTTCACCAGCTCCGACGGCTGGAAAGAGACGCCGGCTATGGACAGCCAGTTTTTTGCGCCGTTGGTGTAGGTGCTGAAGACCAGGTTGACCACCAGAAGGGCTGCCGCCGCCACCATCAGGAAGATCCTGACCTGCTTGGAGCGGTCAAGTTCGCTGAGGAAAAGGCACATGATGAAGAGTATGGTGACTCCCAGCGCTATGGCGATGGTCTGGGTCAAGAGATCCGCGGGATTCTTGGCTGCAATGACCGCCAGGCTCAGGGTGCAGAGGAAGAAAGCCATGATCTCCATCTCCAGGCCCCTCCTCTTCGATATCCTCACAGCCGCCACGTATATCCATTCGATCAGGAAAAGTCCTCCGAAAGCGGTGAGAAGCGACATGGTGTACTGCTCATCCTTGACCATCCAGAGCTGCAGGAACGTAAGTATCTGGAAAAGCGTCAGCGCCGCCATGGACGGGCCTGCAGACATCACGTTGGTGTCGTCCAGACGCATCTCCAGGTTGTTTTTCTTTTCTTCAAGTGATATGGGAAGAAGCGTGAACTCGGTGTGTCCGCTCCTCAGGGTGTCGCCGTATTCAAGCTCCACCGCAGGGCCTTCGATTCCCTTCCCTTTGGAGATGAGAACAGGCTCATCATCGCGGTCGCCCTTGTCCCTGATCTCAGATTCCTTGAGATAATCCAGGTAAGCGTTCCTGTCACCGTGGCTCTCCGCCCTGAAATCTTTATAGCTCTCCTTGCCCTTCGGCTCGATGAGCCAGGTACCGTTCAGCGACCCCAGGTCTCTGTATGTCCAGACGCCGTCCTCATCTCTGATCAGAAGACCCTGGTTTCTGGACAGTGAGCTGTCCTTCACGCTTACGTCGCAGGACTTGCCGCGGCCGATCACGTTCTCCCAATGGGTCAGTGGCTCACTTATCTCTTTGGCAGGGACCATGTTGCCGTTCTCATCCGCGGCGTAGGTCACCACCTTGAGGTAGGCCCAGACTTCCGCAGGATTCTTGGAACGCACCAGAGATACGATACACCTTACCAGTATGTAGAGTCCGAGTATTACAAATATGGGTCTGAGCGTCATACTGATCACGTCAGAGCCGATGTCCAGGCTCATGAGAACCTCACGGACTTTTTCAAAAAATTCTCCCACTGGTCCCTCCTTTCTTATTTCTTCCTATAGATAGTTGAATTATATCACATATGGGGTTTGATGCCAACTAAAAAGCCTGCTTCGTACCCGATGCGGGGCTGGGGTGTTTTGCGGGAATCGTATACAATTCCGGCATATTGTACGTGGGGATTTCTGGTGATAAGCTTTTACTGTATAATTTTAATTTTTTTATTTCGTACAGTACCAAAAGTCCATCTTTTACTGTACATTTGCAAAAAATACAATTTGTACAGTACCTCTTCTCCCGGAATTACTGTACATATTGAAAAAATCAAATTATTACAGTAATTTGCTCCTGCAATTACTGTACAGAATCAAAAAATGTGTTCCATACAGTAAACATGATCCAAAAGGGGAAAAAAATGAGATTATCAAAGAACAATTTATTGGCGAGAGCATTTTATTTGAAGCAGTTGATCGCAGAAAAGACCGAAAAACTTAAAAATGCTCCGAAAGGCAAACTATATGTCAGTACATGCAATGGACACTGTCAATTTCTCATCGCAGCTGATAATGGTGACAGAAAATATCTCAGCAAACAGGAGCGCACCCTGATCAAAGCCTTAGCTCAAAAGGACTATGACCAGAAGGTCATTGCATCTGCACGTTCTGAACTGTCTACACTTAGCATTCTTCTGAAAAAATACGACGCAGGTATTGCCGAAGATATTTTTGAAAAGCTCACGCCTGCCAGAAGGAA
>JAEEOX010000207.1 GCA_016284485.1 Bacillota bacterium
CATCCTCATGGAGGAGGGCAGGATCGTCAGGGACACAACCCCTGATGAGCTGCTGAGCACAGACCTCATTGAGAAGGCCGGGGTCAGGGAACCTCTGTACATAACTGCTCTCAAGTATGCCGGAGTGGAACTCACACCTGAGATGAGACCTTCGTCCCTGGATTCCATTGTTCTCTCTGATGATGACAGGGGGAGGGTGAGAGACTGGTTCAGCAAAACATCCGCTGCCGCCAGTCCGTCCCGCACCCAGCCGGTGCTTCAGGTCAGGAATCTGAACTTCACATACAGGAGCGACCGCTCCCAGGCTGAGGATCATCACGCCTTAAAGGACATAAACGTGGACCTGATGAAGGGCGAGATGATGGCCATAGTGGGCACCAACGGCGCAGGCAAGTCAACCTTCTCAAAGGTTATCTGCGGCTTCGAGAAACACGACTCCGGAAGCCTCCTTTTGAATGGCCAGGATCTCAGCGAGATGTCCATAAAAGAGAGGGCAGACCACATAGGCTACATCATGCAGGACCCCAATCAGATGATCTCCAAGACCATGATCTTCGACGAGGTGGCCATGGGACTGAGGAACAGGGGACTGTCCGAGGAAGCGGTGACCGAAAAGGTCAACGAGACTCTCAAGACCTGCGGACTCTGGCCCTTCAGGAACTGGCCTGTAAGCGCCCTGAGCTACGGCCAGAAAAAGAGAGTTACCATCGCGTCCATCCTTGCCCTTGAGCCTGAGATCATGATCCTGGACGAGCCCACCGCAGGCCAGGACTACAGGCACTACACGGAGATCATGGAGTTCCTCAAAAGTCTGAATGAGAGAGGCATGACCGTAGCGCTGATCACTCACGACATGCATCTCATGCTGGAATATGCGGAGAGATCCGTGGTGTTCTCAGACGGGCAGATCATAGCTGACGATACGGCAGCGAACATACTGACCGACAGAGATATCATCTCCAGAGCCAGCCTTAAGGAGACATCCCTCTACCGGCTGGCGGAGATCTGCGGCATCGAAGACGCCCGCAGATTCGTGGAGCACTTCATAGACTACGAGAGGAGGTACAAACGTAATGCGTAACCTCTTCAACTACATCGACAGGAAGTCGAGGATCCACGAGCTTACGGGAGCCACCAAACTGGTGTGCCTGCTTCTCTGGTCATTCGCCACCATGATGACCTACGATACCAGGATACTGATAGCCTTGCCCTTCCTTGCGTTCCTGCTTTTCTATCTGTCGAAGATCAGGCTGAGGGACGTTAGCTTCATGCTGGGATTCACCTTGGTGTTCATGGTGCTCAACAACGTGCTGGTATTCCTGTTCAGCCCTGAACACGGCGTGGAGATCTACGGGACGAGCCACGTGATCGCGCAGCTCTGGGGAGACCATGTGCTGACCCTGGAGCAGCTCTGGTACCACCTGAACCTGGTGCTCAAGTACCTGAGTTCCATACCCATCGTGCTCCTTTTCGTGTGCACCACCCAGCCCAGCGAGTTCGCCGCATCCTTAAACAGGATCGGCGTGCCCTATACCGTATCCTACGCGGTGGCCCTTGCCCTGAGATATATCCCCGACATCCAGAAGGAATACAACGACATCTCCAAGGCACAGCAGGCCAGGGGCATCGAGATGAGCCGGAAAGTTTCCCTGGTGAAGCGCCTCAGGGCCGCTTCCACCATACTGATACCTCTGATCATGCTCAGCATGGATCAGATCGAGACGGTGTCCAACGCCATGGAACTGAGGGGCTTCGGCAAGAACAAAAAAAGGACCTGGTATATGGCGAGGCCATTTACCAGGTGGGATATTCTGAGTATGGTGTTTTGCGCAGTCCTTCTGGGGCTGGCCATCTGGTCCAACGTATCCAGGGGAACCAGGTTCTGGAGTCCCTGGATGTGATCAGGCCTTTCTTCTGTCCTGCACAAGCTTGATGAACAGGGGATAGAGGCCGGTGGCGTAGAAGAATACCACAAAATACTTGATGATGTGCTCCGTGTGCTCGTCCAGAGAGGACAGCAGGAAGGGAAGCACAGCCAGATAAATTACAGCCAGGCTGAAGAATCCGCCCAGGAATCTTACGGCCAGCTGTTTTTTATTGCCTTCGACCCTGAAGTTCACGAAGGTCTTTTCGAAGGCCCAGCCCAGCAGGAAGCCCAGGAACATGCCTGCTCCGGTGAAGCAGTCGGTGAGCATCTCGTAGGGATCCGCCAGAAGCTGTCCGTTGGCGTCCACGTCCATGGGGTAGTCCTTGTTGACCAGGTAGATCATCGAGCCGGCCACGAAGAGGATGCCCAGGATAAGGAGGATCAGCCTGGTCTTTCCCAGACCGGTCTCTCTGCCTTCGGCTGCGTCATGACGGGCGATGAGCTTTATGAAGTAAAGATTGATGATGAGAACGCAGATGCCTTCCATTATGGCAAAGGCCACGTCCATCAGGGTGTGGGCCCCCAGCCAGTTCCTGGCGAAGCCCGTAAGTATGATGAGGATGATCATGGCTGCCACAAGACCCTTGTGACGCTTGCCATAGACCGCAGTTCCTCCGTAGATCGCGGTGGCTGAAAGGGTGTGACCGCTGGGGAATGAGTATCCCGTGGCACCGGAGGCTGCAGCCTCCGCCACACTGAGCCGTGGGTCGCTTATCCAGGGCCTGAAGACGCAGGCAGTGTTCTTGAATACCTGGTTCAGCATGTAGCCGCCGGAAAATGATGCCAGTATGAAGGCGCCCCAGCGCTTGTCCATGCACCAGTAGACGAGGCTTGCTATGAAGATGCCTCCCAGGGTGACGAACTCGGAGATCCCGAGCAGAATGGTGTTGACGATCTCCGGAGAACCCTCTCTCAGGAGCTGAAGAGTATAAAGATAATCCATGACCTTTCCTTTTTCTGTGAGATTGTATTTTTTGCGCCTCCATTATATCAAGAAACTTGACAGTCAGAAAGTGATTTTGTATAATTTCGCCAGTAAAGAGAATAAGTCTGCCGCCGGGTAGAAACAGTCAGATCGCACGCGCATGTCGTTAGGCCTTAGAAGACATGTGACAGTACGGTCTATATTTTTAGGAGAAACAAAATGAAAAAATTCGTAATGGAGAAACCGTTCCTGGAGCTTTTCCCCGATGCAGAGATAGGCATTCTGGTGCTGGAGGGGATCGACAACCACGTCAAGGAAGAGGAGAAGTACGCCCCCTGGCTCAGACAGTGCGAGAAGGAAGCCGCCAAGTACTTCCCCGCAGAGGTCTGGGTGGATAACCCGGTGGTGAAGACCTGGAGAGAAGCATTCCAGAAGTTCAAGACCAAGAAGGGCGTCCGCTGTTCCATCGAAGCCCTGCTCAAGCGCGTATCCAACGGAAACGAGATCGGCTGCATCAACCCCCTGGTGGATATCTATAACGGAATATCCATGAAGTACGGCATGCCTGTGGGCGGCGAGAACATCGACGCCTTCGACGGCGACATCCGCCTGGCCGTAGCCGACGGAGGAGAGTACTTCGTGACCTACGGCTCCGATAAGGACGAGCCGGCCCTTGAGGGAGAGGTCATCTACAAGGACAACACAGGAGCCATCTGCCGCTGCTGGAACTGGAGGGAATCCGTGCGCACCATGCTTGAAGAGGACGTTACACACGCCTTCATGATCATCGAGCAGGTGAATTCCGACCGTCACGACGAGATGGAAGCAGCCCTTGACGAACTCGGTCAGATGGTCACTGCCGAGCTGGGCGGGACCTGCACCAAATATATCGCAAACGCAGCCAATCCGGAGATCGTCATCGAGGAATAATACCTTCTGCACAAAAAATCCGATCATCATGTGAGTGGATCGCCGCCTTTTACCGACAAAGGGTTAAAAGGCGGTTTTTTATATACATATCCGGGGCGCTCAGGGGAAAAGGATGCGCCCCCTCATGGAGGTCGAAATGAAAAGTATCATAAGAAATAAGGCAGTTTGTGTATTAGTGGCGGTTCTCATGGTCTGCACCCTGATCCTGACCGGGTGTGGCGGAAGCAACGGGGCAGACTCGTATATCACTGATGAGAAGTCCTACGACGGGGCACCGTCAGAGCAGGCGGAGCGGAACTCCGGATTCAGCGGAGCAGAAGGGGATTATGCTGTAAACGATGCGGAGATCAGCCCCGATGGAAACAGCGCAGGCTACTTCGTGGGAAACCTGCCTGCAACCGTTGATTCAAGCAGAGTGAAACTGATCTATACTGCGGATGTCAGGGTGGAGACCATGGATTTCGACCAGACCATGAAGGATCTGACGGCCATGGTGGAAAAGTATGAGGGATACTTCGAGTCATCCTACACTGAGAACGGAAGCTACTGGTCCAACGAAAACTATATCTACGGCAGCTTCACTGTAAGGATCCCCTCAGACAAGTATCAGGAGTTCGTTTCCTCTGTCTCCGACGGAATGCACGTGACACAGCTGAGCCAGAACGTTCAGGACATAGGACAGGCCTACTACGAGGCTGAGAGCCACCTTGAGACTCTGAGGAACAAGCATGAGAGACTGGAGGCCCTCCTTAAGCAGGCCTCGAGCCTTTCCGACATCATAGAACTTGAAAACGCGCTGTCCCAGACAGAGTATGAGATCGAGATGTATTCCAATGATCTGGAGAGATATGACAGCCTCCTGGATTATTCCACAGTGAACGTCACCGTAGAGACGGCATACCAGTATTCACCCGGGGTGGGTGAGGAGAGAGGCTTCTTCCAGAGAGTGTGGGAGAGCATCAAGAACGGCCTGGCAGGCTTCAGAGAGGGATTCACAGACTTCTGCGAATGGATCGGCTATCACCTGATCCAGATCCTGATCGTCATCGTTCTGGTGGTGCTTTTCGTAAAGTACGGCCCTCACACCAGAGATAAGCTGAGAGCCGCAAAGGGCGCAAAAAAGAACAGGAAGAAGGCCGGCGGTGAGATCGAGGCCGTGAGACCGGAAGGAAGTGAAGAAAAGGCGGAAGTGCCGGAACCGACAGAAGAAAAATAGCGAGCATACATAAATGAAAAGCAGGCCCTAGCGGCCTGCTTTTTTGATGAGATGTATAACGTTGTGTTTGTTTTCGATATGTATGTCTGGGACTCCCTTCTGGTACTCGCCGTCCAGGGACCAGTCCACTGCTTCGGGGATCTCGAAGCAGAAGCTTTTGCCCTCCAAGAAGGTCAGCATGGGTGTCGAGGCGTAGTCCTGCATGGCAACGGCTCTCACCAGATCGCCGATCTCGAAGATATCCTGGGAATCCTTGACCAGCATCAGCTCGAACAGTCCGTCCGAAAGGTCCACGTCCTCGGGCTTGAGTTTCAGGATGCCTCCCATGGATGTGGAGTTTGACACCGCACCGAAGAGATAGTTTCCCTCGTAGACCTTGCTGTCCACAGTGACTTTGGCGTGGATGGGACGGATGTCCGGTATCGTCGCTGCACCGCTGAGGACGTAGGCAAGATGACCGAGAACATTCTTGATGTCCTGAGGCGTGTCGTAAGATGCCTTGGCAAAGGCGCCGAAGCAGGCCACGTATGTGAACGTCCTGTCGTTGAAAAGCCCGCAGTCCACGTCCACCGGCTCCCCGAGGCAAATGTCCTCGGCAGCCTGGGGGATGTCCTTGGAAAGTCCCATGGACATCGCGAAGTCGTTGGTGGAACCCGCAGGGATATAGCCAAGGGGAATCTGGAGCCCGGAGCTCATGAGCCCGGACACCACCTCGTTATATGTGCCGTCGCCGCCCATGGCCACGACTATGTCGTGGGATGCGCCATACTGGATGACGTATTCCTTGCCGTCGCCCCGCTTAAGTGTGGGAAGGGCGGTGGTGGTGAACCCGTGAGAAAGGAAAATCTCCAGCACCTGAGAAAGGTAACGGGCGGACTTCCTTGTTCCTGAATTGGGATTGTAGATAAGAAGTATTTTTTTCATGATCTCGCTGTTCAATGATCTTTGATAATGCTGTTCCGGCACAGCCTGCGCCTGAGGGCGGGGAATGCCGTGCATAGAAAAATTACCACAAAACAGTTTGCCCGTCAAATAAAAAGCACTTGCAAAAGATCTTCTTATGTGATAGATTAATTTAAGTGTTTAGGCACAGATACCTATTTAGAGGGTTGACCGAGTGGCTAAGGAGCCGCATTGGAAATGCGGTAAGGCGCAAGCCCCGCGGGTTCGAGTCCCGTGCCCTCTGCCAGTATGAAAGAACGCATCCACGTTTGTGGATGCGTTCTTTTATATCTCCAAGGCACGGGACTCGAACCCGAAAGGGCGCGACCGTAAGCGAGACAGTCCGGTGGACTGTCGAGTAGGGAGCGGGTCAAGCCGACCGAAAGGGGAGGCGCAGACCGGCAGACATGAGCGGAGCGAAATGGCTGCTAAGTCCCGTGCCCATGCCGGACAGATCGTTGCGCGGACTG
>JAEEOX010000021.1 GCA_016284485.1 Bacillota bacterium
ACATGATCGAGGCCCTCAAGAAGGCCAACATCTATGATTTCGTCAGCGCTCAGGAAAACGGACTGGACACTCAGGTGGGCAACCGCGGACTGAAACTTTCAGGCGGAGAGAAGCAGAGGATATCCATCGCAAGAGTTCTTCTGAAGGATCCTTCGCTTCTGATCTTCGACGAAGCAACGTCTGCCCTGGATTCCATCTCTGAGAAAAAGATACAGGAGGCCATAGAGCCCATAATCAAGGAGAGGACCAGCATCCTCATCGCCCACAGACTTTCCACCATATTGGCTGCAGATGAGATCCTGGTGGTCAAGGATGGAGAGATAGTTGAGAGAGGCCAGCACAAAGATCTGGTCGGAAAGGGCGGGGTATATACTGAGCTGTATACCACCCAGTTCCAGAGCGCCGGAGAGACTGCTGAAAGACTTAAGGAAAAGGTAGCCTCCAGCGGATACACTGAAGGGGAGAGGACCTGGAAGGATCCGGATCATCCGGAACTGTACGAGGACTGAATAAAATAAAAACCGATCACGAGGATCGGTTTCAAATCCTTCCATCAAAAACGAAATAAAAACCGATCACAAGGATCGGTTTCCATTTCGTGGTCGGGGCGACAGGATTTGAACCTGCGGCCTCTACGTCCCGAACGTAGCGCTCTACCAAGCTGAGCCACGCCCCGACGAACATAGGTATATTATCATAAAGGAATTACAATTTCAAGGACAATTTGATGAAACTGATCTCATGGAACGTGAACGGCTTAAGAGCCGTCATGAACAAGAATTTCATGGAGGTATTCAGGGAACTGGACGCCGATTGCTTCTGCCTTCAGGAGACCAAGCTCCAGGAGGGGCAGATCGACTTTGAGCCCGAGGGATACCACAGCTACTGGAACTATGCCGATAAGAAGGGCTACTCCGGAACGGCGATCTTCACCAGGACCGAACCCATAAGCGTCAGGCGCGGCATGGGCATCGACGAGCACGACCACGAGGGCAGAGTGCTTACCCTGGAGTTCGAGGATTTTTTCCTGACGGACGTATACGTCCCCAATTCCCAGGACGAGCTCAGAAGACTGGACTACCGCATGAGGTGGGAGGACGCCTTCAGAAACTACCAGAAGGAACTGGAAAAGACCAAGCCTGTGGTGTTTTGCGGTGACCTGAACGTGGCCCATCAGGAGATCGACATCAAGAATCCCAAGACCAATCACAGAAACGCCGGCTTCACAGACGAGGAGAGAGGCAAGATGACGGAGCTTCTGGACAGCGGATTCACCGATACCTTCAGATATCTCTATCCCGATACGGTGACCTACTCATGGTGGTCATACCGCTTCAAGGCAAGGGAGAGGAACACCGGATGGAGGATCGACTATTTCATCTGTTCGGATTCTCTCAGAGACAAGGTGAAGGACGCAAAGATACACACGGATATCATGGGTTCAGACCACTGCCCGGTGGAACTGGATCTGGATATATAGATTTGGAAAGGTATTACACAGGAATGACTGAATATTTAAAAGCATCGACCATCTTACACGAGCTTCAGGAGGCGGGAAGGATACAGATGGAGAAGGACAAACCTTCCGTAGACGATCTCCTGGACAGGAACATAGCACTCATGGTGAACCGCATCGACCTTAAGATAAACAGGGCGGTGGAAGCTGACGAGGACGTGACCTACACATCCAACGCTTGCCCTTCGGACAGAGCTTCGCTTCTGAGAGTATATGAAGCCAAGGTGGGAGACGAGCAGATCGCTTTCTCATCGTCCATCTGGTCTCTGGTCAACATCAGATCACGCAAAATATTAAAGGCCAAGGAGCTCAGCATGAAGAACTACACCCTGGCCAAGTACAGAAATCCCTTCGGAGACAGGAAGTTCAAGATCACCGAGGAGGAAGAGAGCCGCATGGAAGTCCTGGAGACCTTCAAGGTCGGCAGGGAATACATGGATGACAACGGCCACATGAACAACGTGAAGTATCTGGAACATGTGGAGGAATGGGTGCCGGATCTTAAGGAAGGCAGATTCCTCAGGGAGATAAGGCTCCACTTCATGAAGGAAGCGCTTTACGATGAGGAGATAACAATAAAGCGCCTCCGCAAGGAAGGCGCCTGGTATTTCCGCATGTACAAGGCTTCGGGAGAAGCCAACTTCGAATGCGAGATATTTACTTCTTAAGAAGATCCCTGATCTCAGTCAAAAGCTTAGCTTCATCAGAGGGCTCCGGTTCTGCCGGGGCCTCTTCTTCTGCTTCTTCCTTTTTCTTAAGGTTCTCGAACTTGTTGAAAGCCTTGACGATGAAGAAGAGCACGATGGCTGTCAGGATGAATGTGATGACGGCGTTGATGAAGTTGCCGTACATGATCTGAGCGTCGCCGATGCCGAAGGACAGGGCTGAGAAGTCCTTGCCGCCGAGAATGAGGCCGATGATGGGTCCGATCACGTCAGCCACAAGTGAGTTGATGATGGCTGTGAACGCACCGCCGATGATGATGCCGACGGCCATGGTCATCACGTTGCCTTTGGTGATGAACTCTTTGAATTCCTTTACGAAGTTTTTCATTTTGATAATTCCTCCTCTATTCTGTACCAGGGAAGCCCCATGACGTTCTCAAAGTCGCCTTCCAGACGTTCAACGTATCTGCCGAAGGTGCCCTGGACCGCATACGCGCCGGCCTTGTCGTAAGCTTCGTCTGTCATTAGATAACTGCTTAATTCATCATCAGTATAGTCTTTGAACCATACCCTGGTCAAGTCTGAGAAGACCCGTTCCTCGCCGGTCTCCATGAATATCATGGATACTCCTGTGATGACCACGTGATCTGTTCCTCTGAGACTCGTGAGCATCTCCCAACCGTCGTCGAAGTCTGCGGGCTTGCCCATGATGACGCCTCTGCCCGGGATGTCTCCCTTGTAGACGATGGTGTCCGCCGCAACTATGACGGGATCGGCGGGAAGATCACGGGAAGGATCAGCTTCCAGAATGCTCCGCACTGCCTGAGCCTTGCGCCGGGCGATACTCATGGGAACGTGGCGCACGTCGGAGTAGGGAGGCACGGTCTCGTCGCAGTATGCGGGGATCACCAGGGGCTCCACACCGTGAGCGCGCATGATCTCAAGCCTTCTGGGGGATGATGATGCCAGAATTATGTTTTTTGAGCCAAAGTTTTTCATGCCTTGATTATATACTCTTTTTTCAGCAGGACAATGCAAATTCAAAAAATATTTTGTATTTTAATCACGTCATGTTATAATTATAATGCAAATATGTTGAACTGCCGGTCTATGAGCCGGTCTATATCATTCTGAATAAAGAAGGAGACAAAACATGGGACTTATTAGAGCAGCTTTAAGCGCAGCAACCGGCAACCTCGGCGATCAGTGGAAAGAATTCTTCTACTGCGAGGCCATGGACAAAGAAGTACTCCTCACAAAGGGAGTCAAGAGAACGAGAGCGACCTCGTCCAACAAGTTCGGAAACGATAACATCATCACCAACGGATCCGGCATCGCCGTAGCCGACGGACAGTGCATGATCATCGTTGACAACGGCAAGATCGTGGAACTCTGCGCAGAACCGGGACAGTATACATTCGACCAGTCCTCAGAGGGAACCATCTTCCAGGGCGATCTCAAGGAATCCGTCATGCAGTCACTTGACAACATGCTCAGGCGTCTGTCATTCGGCGGAGATGCCGCTCACGACCAGAGAGTATACTATTTCAATACAAAGGAGATCATGGACAACAAGTTCGGAACACCGAACCCCGTACCCTTCAAGATCGTTGACAAGTCCATCAACCTGGACATCGACATGGCAGTAAGGTGCGCAGGCGTCTACTCCTTCAGGATCGTTGACCCCATCATGTTCTACATGAACGTCTGCGGCAACGTTCCCAGAGAGTTCAGAAGAGAAGAGATCGAGACACAGATGAAGGCAGAGTTCATCTCCGCACTTCAGCCTGCATTCGGCGAACTCTCCAAGCTGAACCTGAGACCCAGCGATATCGTAAGCCACGTAAACGAGCTGACAGATGCCATGAACAAGGCTCTTGGCGACAAGTGGCTCAATGAGAGAGGAATCCAGATCGGCTCCATCGCCATATCGACCCTCACGATCCCCGAAGAGGATCAGGAGACTCTCAAGAACCTGCAGAAGGCCAAGGTACTTGCTGATCCCGGCATGGGAGCAGCCACACTGGCAGCAGCTCAGGCAGACGCCATGAGAGACGCAGCCAAGAACGAGGCCGGAGCAGCTGTAGGATTCATGGGCATGGGAATGGCCATGAACGCAGGCGGAGTGAACGCACAGCAGCTCTATCAGATGAGCCAGAACCAGGGAGCAGCCGGAACACCGGCTCCCGGACTGGATGCAGTTTACGCACCCGGACAGATCAACTTCTGCCCCAACTGCGGAACCAAGCTTGACGGAGCCAAGTTCTGCCCCACATGCGGCAAGCCCACCGGAAACTGATCTTTGATCATACGCTAGTATCGGAGGCAACCGGAGCTTTTCCGGTTGCCTCAGTTAATAAGAGGAGAACACATGTCTGAACTTTTGAAATACAAATGCCCGAATTGCGGAGGCGTTCTGGAATTTGACAGCGGCACTCAGCAGATGAAGTGCCCCTATTGTGATTCCACTGTGGATGTTCAGGCGCTTTCCGGATTTGATGAGGAATTAAAGAACGCTGCCCCCGACGACATGAAGTGGAACAAGGAGGCAGGCAGGCTCTGGGATGAGGAAGAGACCAGCGGAATGCGTGTATACGTATGCGATTCCTGCGGCGGAGAGATCATAGCGGATGAGAATGCATCCGCCATGAAGTGCCCCTACTGCGATAACCCCGTGGTGATGAAGGGCAATCTGGCAGGCGTTCTGAAGCCGGATCTGATCATTCCCTTCAAGATCGACAAGAGGCAGGCCAAGGAGCTGTATCACAAGCACCTTCAGGGCAAAAAATTCCTTCCCAGAGTATTCGAGGATGAGAATCACATAGATGAGATGAAGGCTGTCTACGTACCCTTCTGGCTGTTCCACTGCGACGTGGATTTCGACGTGAGATTCAGAGGGACAAGGACCAGAGCCTACAGTGATGCCAGGAACAACTATCTGGAGACATCCTACTATGCGATAAACAGGTCAGGGACTCTGGCCTTCGATCAGGTGCCCGTGGACGGTTCGTCATCCATAGCGGACGAACTCATGCAGTCCATCGAGCCCTTCGACATCAGGGAGGCGAAGCCCTTCCAGACCGCATATCTTTCAGGATATCTTGCTGACAAGTACGACGTGGGCGTCGAGGCTTCGGTGTCCATAGCGAACTCAAGGATCAAGTCCTCCACGGAGAGGGCGGTCTCATCCACAGTCAACACCTATGACTCTCTTTCTGTGGAGCAGAGTTCCATCAGATATGATAACGGCAGCGCCATGTATGCTCTGTATCCCGTATGGATACTGAACACCACATATGCAGGTGAGAGATATATCTTCGCTCTGAACGGCCAGACAGGCAAGACAGTGGGTGACCTTCCCATTTCCAAGAGCGCTTACTGGAAGAACTTCTTCCTGGTGGGCGGCATAACCGCGGCCGTAGTATTCGCAGGCGCCATGGCTGCCATGCTGCTTTAGAAAGGAGGGACTGACATGAAGAGATCTTTAAAGAGACTTACGGCGATATTCGCCATATGCCTGATCGTCATTGCGGTATCCCTGCCTTTTGCGGGCAAGGCTTATGCTGCTACGTCCAACGTATTCGACTACGCAGGGATCCTGGACCAGTATGAACTGGCGGAGGTGGATGGCTATCTGGCCTCACTTTCCCAGGAACTGCAGTTTGACATAGTGGTGGTGACCACGGATCAGGGACTTGATTCGGACGATCTTCTCAGCGCGGCGGAGGACTTCTACGACGATAACGGATTCGGATACGGCCCGAACCGTGACGGCATCGTCCTTGCGGTGGACATGGGAAGCAGCCAGATGATCCTCTGCACCACAGGCTACGGCATAGAGGCTGTGACCGACTACGGTGAAGAGGTGATCTACGACTACATCCTGGACGACATGTCCAACGAGAACTATGCTGAGGCTTTCAGCCACAAGTTCGGAGAGATCGTCTACGATTTCGTGAAGCTTGCAAGAAACGGAGACGTTGTGGACTGGGATACCCCGGGCTATCCTTCCTACCCCTGGTATGAGGGAGTAGGGGGAGGAACAGATCCCACCCCCGGCGGAAACGGCGGTGGTTCCGGCGGAATGGAGACCGGTGAAGCTGCAGCCGCTTCCGGAGCGGGAGCTCTGGCAGTTGGAGCCGCAGCGGGAGCCATCTCATCCGGAAGGAACAAGAGCAAGCTCAAGACCGTAAGGAGAAAGACCCAGGCCGACACCTATGAGAGGCGCGACAGCCTTGTGCTCACCGACAGGAGAGAAAGATTCCTTTACAGTACAGTTACCGCTACGCCCAGACCCCAGAATAACAATCAGAGCAGAGGCCACGGACAAGGGCCCAGGACATCCGGCACCACGATCCACGTGGGACACAGCGGAACTCCCCACGGCGGAGGAGCCAGAGGAGGAAGGAAGTTCTGATCTTTCCGAATGGGCTGAAAAGGACGTTTCGGCGTGATATAATGAAATCAGTATAATGAGGACCCGGCAGATGCCGGGTCTTTTCTTTGGGGAGGCAAACATGAGAGAGGCAATATATCTGATCGCCGTAGTGAACATAGTGCTGGGGCTGTATTTTTTGTACGGGAAAAGAGACGTCTTCAGGGGAAGGACCATCGAGGACGCAGCGTCGAAGGCCGGGAAGGGGGAAAATGACGCCGGACGGTAGACAGGGTTTTTGGCAGTTCTCATTTACAAAGCGGGGCAGGGGGTGTATAATAACCTCTTAGAATTGGCTATTTATATGCTTTTGAGCCCTGACTCTGGTCTGCCGGGGCAGAAAGAGGACGATAGATACAATGAGAAGCAAAAGAAGACAGATCGAAGAAATGGAAGAGGAGATCATGACTCCAAACGAAGAAGACGCACTTCTTCCATCGGAGATCAGAGAACTCAACGAGAATACAGAAGAGGCAGAGAAGAAGCCCAACCCGTTCATCAGGTTTATCCGCTGGATCAGATCATGGAAGATCTGGGTCAAGGTGGTAACGCTTGTGGTCATCTTTGCTCTGGTCACCGTAGGCGTCATGGCTGCCACCACCATCAATACAGTGATCGACGTGGTGGACGAGATGAATAAGGACACGGAGATCGATGAAGACTACGACCTGGGACTTACTCCTGTGGACGGGTTCATCAACTTACTCCTCCTGGGTGTCGACGCCAGAGACATGAGCGACCTTAAGGACGCCAGGTCCGACATGGTCATGGTTGCCTCCATCAATGTTGAGACCTATGAGGTGACCCTCACATCCATTTACAGAGACACATACATCAAACTGGGTGAATCAAGCACATACGACAAGATCGCTCACGCATTCTTCTATGGCGGGGCCCCCATGTCCATGAAGACCGTGAACCAGGCCATGGACCTCAATATCGAGAACTACGTTCTGGTCAACTGGAAAGTTGTAGTCGACGTCATAGACGCTGTGGGAGGAATTGAACTTGACGTTCAGCAGAACGAGATCAAGGAGATGAATCTCTGCACCTATGAGACTGCCTACTGGACCGGTCACAAGGACGACTACGCCACGGTCTCCGCTCCCGGAGTACAGACCGTAAGCGGCGTTCAGGCTGTGGGATACGGCAGAATGAGAAACGGAGTGGGAGACGACTTCAAGAGGACCGAGAGAATGAGGATCGTCTGCGACAAGCTCCTGGAAAAGATGAAGACCTGCAGCTTCTCCAAGCTCAAGGAACTCATCAACATCATGGCTCCTCAGGTCAAGACCACACTTAAATTCAACGACCTTCTGGCTCTGGCCAAGGACGTTAACAAATACAGCGTAATTGCAGGAAGCGGATTCCCGTACAACGTTACCACAGGATATCTCAATAACGTATCCTACGTGTTCCCCACGGACCTTGCAGGCAACGTAAGGAAATTCCATGAGGATGTCTTCGGACAGGCGGGATACAATCCGTCAGCCACGGCTTACAGCATTTCAAACGAAATAAACTACAGAAGATCCAATTCATCTCAGACTTCATCGAATCCGGTGGAGGACGAACCCACCACCCCGGTACTGCCGCCGGACGATCCGGTGACACCTCCGGATAACGGAGGAGGAAACGGAGGCGGGACCGATCCCGAGCCTCACGAACACAGTTATACTGAGACGGGACGTCAGGAACCCACCTGCACCGAGGACGGCTATGTGGTATACACCTGCAGCTGCGGAGAGTCTTATCAGGAACCTCTGCCTGCACTGGGACATGACTATCAGCAGACAGGCCATCAGGATCCCACTGAGACCACGGACGGATACACCGAATACACCTGCAGCAGGTGCCAGGCTTCCTACAGGGATGTCATCCCGGCCACAGGAAGCTCCGGCGGAGGCGGCGAAGGCGGTGACGGCGGTGACGGCAGCGGCGGCTCACCGTCTCACAAAGATCTGCCGGGCATTGGAGGAATCCTGCCGGACATGACCTTGGGAACGAAGATAAAGAGAATAGCTGTTTTCAGCAGCTTTTCCGCCAGATGATCCCGGCCTTAACGAGGCACAGTCAAAGAGTTGAGCAACATATTTTTTGGAGGATATAATGAGCAAAATAGATTGGAACGATGACGCGCAGCGCCGTCAGTACAGACATACGGCATCTCACATTATGGCACAGGCCATCCAGCACATCTGGCCTGAGGCCAAGTTCGCCATAGGACCCGCCATCGACAACGGATTCTATTACGACATCGACATCGACCACAGGTTCACCGAGGAGGACTTCCCGGCCATCCAGAAGGAGATGAAAAAGATCATCAAGCAGAACCTTCCCCTTGAAAGATCCGAGGTCTCCAGAGAAGAGGCTCTCAAGTTCTTCAAGGAGAGGAATCAGGACTACAAGGTGGAACTGATCAACGATCTTCCCGAGGATGAGATCATTTCCATGTACACCCAGGGAGATTTCACAGATCTCTGCGCAGGCCCCCACATGGAGTCCACCGGCCAGATCAAGGCTGTAAAGCTCATGTCCGTGGCAGGTGCGTACTGGAGAGGAGACTCCGACAGACCCATGCTCCAGAGGATCTATGCTACAGCCTTCCCCTCACAGGAAGAACTGGACGCCTACGTGAACATGCTGGAAGAAGCAAAGAAGAGAGACCACAGGAAGATCGGCAAGGAGATGAGACTGTACATGTTCAGCGACGAAGCTCCCGGCTTCCCGTTCTATCTCCCCAACGGCATGATCATGAGAAATGAACTTGTGGAGTACTGGCGTGAGGTCCATGACAGATACGGCTACACTGAGATCATGACTCCGCAGATCATGAAGAGGACCCTCTGGGAGACTTCAGGTCACTGGGATCACTACAAGGAAAACATGTACACCACAGTGATCGACGGCGAAGACTATGCCATCAAGCCCATGAACTGCCCGGGAAGCATCCTGGTATACGAGAATGAGCCCCATTCATACAGAGATCTTCCGCTGAGATACAGCGAGCTGGGAAACGTTCACCG
This sequence comes from Bacillota bacterium, assembly GCA_016284485.1. Classification (GTDB taxonomy): domain Bacteria; phylum Bacillota; class Clostridia; order Peptostreptococcales; family Anaerovoracaceae; genus RUG754. Next base: position 9,643 of record JAEEOX010000021.1, read on the forward strand.
TCACGAGCTTTCCGGAGCCCTTCACGGAATGTTCCGTGTAAGGAACTTCACTCAGGACGACGCTCACATCCTTCTTGCTGAAGAGCAGATCGAAGAAGAGGTAAAGAACATCATCAAGTTATACGATGAGATCTACTCACAGTTCGGTCTCACATATGACATCCTGCTGTCCACCATGCCCGAGGACCACATCGGTACCAGGGAAGACTGGGACGTTGCCGAAGGCATGCTGGAAAAGGCCATCAAGTCCATAGGAAAGACCTTCGATATCAACGAGGGAGACGGAGCTTTCTACGGACCCAAGCTTGACTTCATCATCAAGGATTCACTGGGAAGAGAGTGGCAGTGCGGCACAGTCCAGCTGGACTACCAGCTTCCCGGAAGATTCAGCTGCGAATACACCGGATCCGACGGACAGAAGCATACTCCCGCCATGATCCACAGAGCCTGCTTCGGATCTCTTGAGAGATTCATCGGAGTCATCACCGAACACTTCGCAGGCAAGTTCCCGCTTTGGCTGGCACCGGTCCACGTAAGGCTTGTCACAGTCA
>JAEEOX010000208.1 GCA_016284485.1 Bacillota bacterium
GCAGGCGATGACGTCAGGATCCGACGTGAACATGCCGAAGAAAGCCTCCGGGAAGAAGAATATCACCAGGGCAAGGCTGACAGAGATACAGATCATTATCTTGAAGACGGATATCATGACCTGCGGCACCCGGTCGTACTTCTCGGCACCGATGTTTTGGCCTATCATGGAGGCTCCGGCGGTGTTGAAGGAGTTAGCGCACTGGTTCACTATGCCGCTTAATTTCGACCCGATGCCGGTCACCGCCGATACGGTGACGCCGAAGGAGTTCACGAAGGAGTTTACGAACATCTTGGAGATGGACACCGAGGTGCTCTTGAGGGCCATGGGCAGTCCAAGCTTGAAGAAGGTCATGAACATGTCCCTGTCTATCCTGAAACAGCTTCGGTCGATCTCGAAGCCCAGTCTGCTGCGGTTTCTCACCAGGAAGATCACGGCGATGACGAACACCGTCCCCTGACTGATGACCGTGGCCAGCGCCGCGCCGAAAGCTCTCAGGCCAAGGCCGATGACGAACCAGCAGTCCAGCCCCACGTTGAGGGCTGCGGCCATGGCGATGAAGATGAAGGGATGGATGGAGTCCCCCATTCCCCTGAGCACTCCGCTGACCGCGTTGTATCCGTATATGAAGAAAAGTCCGAATATGCAGGTGAGGCAGTAGAGCCTGGCGTCTTCGAAGGCCTCGGGCGGAGTGTTCATCCACTCCAGGATATTGAGATGAAGGAGTGCCGAGATCACAGTCATGATCACCGATCCCAGGGTCATGCTCACCGCGAAGGTCCCGATGAACCTGCCCACTTCCCTCCTCTGGCCGGCGCCGATGTACTGGGCGATTATGATTGTCCCCGCGTTGGTGAAGCCCATGGCCAGGAAGGTCAGGAGATGGTTCAGGTCGCCCCCGATGGACACTGCGCTGAGCCCAGCCTTGCCGATGACGTGACCCACGATGATCATGTCCACCACGTTGTAGACTATCTGCAGCATGTTGGCCAGGAAAAGCGGCATGGCAAATCTCACCAGCATGCCGGTCACCCGCCCTCTGGTGAAGTCACGGATCATCTCCTTCTTAGGAGCGTCACCTGCCTTTCTCTCGCCGTCCTCTGTGGGCTCTGGAGTTTTGAAGTCTTCCTCGTTCAAAACATCTACCTCCCGCCCCGGCGGATGGTGCCGGAGCCGAACTTGCTGTTGATCATGTCAAGGAGTCTGTCCAGTTCCGGATTGGCCTTGGCCTCGGCCTGTTCCCGGGCCCTGGCCAGGTCCTCCAGAGTCATCTGGCTTTCCTCTTCATCTCCCTGGGTAAGGCTGCTGACGCCAACCCCAAGGAGCCTGATGCCGGACTGTTCCCTGTACAGTCCCTGTTCCCCGCCCTCTCCGAACATGAGGGACCGAAGGAGCTTCATGGAGTTCCGGAATATCTCGTCTCCGTCGTCGGTGGCACGATCCAGCCTGCTCTGCCTTGAGTGACGCTGGAAGTCCGATGTCTTCACCGTGACTATGACCGTGAAGCCCCTGACGGAGTCTTTTCTGAGGCGGGCAGACACCTTGTCCGAAAGTTTCCTTATGATGGCCGGCGCCTGAATATCGTAGTTGTCTGTGGTTATATCCTCTGCGGTGGTGGTCTCGTTGGAGTAACTCTTGGCAGCCTCGCGCTCCACGCGGACCAGGTTGCTTCCCTCTCCGTTGGCCGCCCGGTAGATGTAGTCTCCGGAGCTTTCCCCCAGGAGCACCCTTAGGATGGCGGGGTCCATAGCCGCAGCATCGCCGATGGTCCTGATCCCCATGCCCTCCAGCTTGGCGGCGGTCTTGGGTCCGCATCCGAAAAGCTCGCCGATGGGCAGGGGCCACATCCTGGCCCCGATCTCGTCGGGCCAGAGCTGATGTGTCAGGTCGGGTTTTTTGAAATCCGAGGCCATCTTAGCCAGGAGCTTGTTGGTGGAGATCCCCACGTTGACGGTGAATCCCAGAGCACGCCGGACGTTGTCCCGGATCATGTCGGCCACCTTAACCGCAGCCGCGCGGACCGCAGGATCTCCGGGGTCAGCCTGCCCGGTCCCCGGCATCTCCCGTATGAAATCAGTTATGTCCACGAAGGCCTCGTCTATGGATGCCGGCTCCACCAGTTTCGAGTAGCTGCGCAAAACATCCATGAACCTGTGGGAATACTCTCTGTACGTATCGAATTCCGAAGGGACCAGGATCAGACCGGGGCATTTCTTCAGTGCCTGGGTGACCGGCTCGCCGGTCTGGACGCCGTACTTCTTGGCGGGTATGGACCTGGCGGTGATTATGCCGTGGCGGGTGGCCACGTCTCCGCCCACTGCGGAGGGGACAGTCCTGAGATCCAGGGCGCCCGGGTCATCCTTAAGCCTGCGCACCGCCGACCAGGACAGAAAGGCGCTGTTCACGTCCACGTGGAAGATTATTCTGTTTTCCGCGGTTTCTCTGTCCATTCCGGGGCCTTTCGTAGTTTTCGGTTTGATTTTATCATATTGTGAAGGTTTTGGGGGAAGGCGGGGCGAATTTTTTGCACAAGTATGGGAGGGCTGTGATATAATGGCGGAAATGGACCAAAAATCATGAAAAACATACTGCCTTCACTTCCCCAAAATTCCACGACCACGGAGATCCTCCGCGGCATGCTGATCGCGGCCGTCAGTCTGTTCCTGAACGGACTGGGGGTCTACCTGACCATACACGCGGCCATCGGCGTCGGCCCCTGGGACGTGCTGAACATCGGACTGTCCAAGACTCTGGGCATTCTGTACGGCAACGCTTCCATCACCGTGGGATTCATCATCCTGGGGATCGACATCCTGCTCAGGGAGCCCATCGGCATCGCCATGATCATTGATACACTGGTGGTGGGCAAGGCAGTGGACTTTTTTAACTGGATAGACGTGGTGCCTGTGCCCGGGACCCTGGTGGGCAGTATCATCATGATGATCATCGGCCTCTTCATCATGGGTTACACCCAGTACGGCTACATGTGGGCCTCCCTGGGCTGCGGTCCCAGAGACACCCTTCTGGTAGGCCTCAAGAGGCATGCGGGCCGCTTCCCCATCGGCGGGGTCAGCATCGTACTGCTTTCCCTGGTCACCCTGATCGGCTGGCTTCTGGGCGGGCCCGTAGGGATCGGCACCATCATCTGCGCCTTCCTGGCAGGACCCATCATGCAGTTCGCCTTCTGGACCGTGGGCTTCGTCCCCACCGAGGTGAAGCACCAGAACATCCTTAAGTCCTTCCGGATCATTTTCGGGAAGACAAAGTAGCCATTGAAAAGGAAAGCCTCTCCAGATATAATCTAAATGCGGCCTCGGGCCGACACAAACAGGAGAAACGATATATGAGTGACGAAACGAGAATTGCTCTCTTAATAGACGCAGAAAACATCAGCGCCCAGTACGCTGACTACATAATGGACGAGGTGGCCAACTACGGCACCTGCTCCTACAAGAGGATCTACGGCAGCTGGAACCGCATAGTCAAGACCAAGTGGGAGTCCGAGATCAACAAGAACTCCCTGAAGCCGGTGATGCTCCTCAACAACACCAGGGGCAAGAACGCATCCGACTCCGCCCTGATCATCGACGCCATGGACATCCTCTATGCCGGAAACATCGACGGATTCTGCATAGTGTCCACCGACTCCGACTTCACCGCCCTGGCCCGCCGTCTCACCGAGGCAGGCAAGATGGTCATCGGCATGGGCGAGTCCGACAAGGCCACCGAGGCCCTGGAGAACGCCTACGACAAGTTCGTCTACATCGACGTGCTGGCCCGTCAGGCCGAGGAAGAGCGCGCCGCGGAGCTTGCCGCGGAGGCCAAGGCCCGCAAAGCCGCCCGGGAGGCTCAGGACGCCAAGTCCAGGGACAGCAAAAAACCCAAGGACGGCAACCTTCCCAGTAAGAAGATGCTGGAGAAGCGCATCAAGGAGATCATCATGGACAACGACGACAAGTCCCGTCCCACCGATCTGGGCGAGATCGGCCAGGAGCTGAACAAGACCTTCCGCACCTTCGACGTCCGCTACTACAACCGCAAAGGCGGTAAGAAATACAAATATCTCAAAGAATTCGTAAGTGACATCAAGGGCCTCACCCTTGATGAGAGTTCCAGGAACAGGATCTACGTGAGCCTGGAAAAGAAATAAAGGAGGATGACATGGGTTTTTTAAAGAATCTCGTAGCCGCCGCAAAAGAGGCGGACGCCAGGCAGAAAGCTGAAGAGGCACAGAAAAAGGCCGAGCTGGATGCCGCACTTGGAAGCATGGGCAAGCTGGGCAAAGCCCTGAAGTTCGTCAGCGACCACGTTGATGACGACGATCCCTTCAGAAACGATGATCTGTAAAGGGCGAAGTTGTGAGCGCAGGTACAGCCGGGACCGCAGGTCCCGGCTGTTTTTATCCTGTGGCAGAGCGGCGCGCCGGGCGGCGCGAGTTTACGGTTGGAAGTGTCATTACTGCCTGAATTATAAAAATGAAACTGAGCAGTAATGTTTTGCGCATTTTTACTGCTGGAGAGCAAATATTGAAAAAAAGCAGTAATTCCAAATGGAGTTTTTACTGCTGGAGAGCAGATTATGATAATAAGCAGTAATTTTCCAATATTTGTTACTGCCTGGATCCACTTTTTGAAATCAGGCAGTAATGACACCCCAAATCAAGCATCAAAAAAGCTCCCCCTCAGGGGCGCTTTTTGTTGTTTTTTGTCGAGGCATGAAGCTACACAGCCATCAGATCTCCTTAGGCTTGGACACCATGGTCTGCTCCTGATTGCGCACGTTGATCCTGGTGTAAGGCGGTACCGACTTGGTGATGAAGGCGCTGCCGCCGATGACTGAATCGTGGCCGATGACGGTCTCGCCGCCCAGGATGGAGGCTCCGGAGTAGATGGTCACATTGTCCTCGATGGTGGGGTGGCGCCTGCAGCCCCTGAGGTCCTGACCGCCGGAGGTGGACAGGCCGCCAAGGGTCACGCCCTGGTAGATCTTGACGTGATCGCCGATGATGGTGGTCTCGCCTATTACCACGCCGGTGCCGTGGTCGATGAAAAAGTACTCGCCGATCTCCGCGCCGGGGTGGATGTCAACGCCGGTCTGGGCGTGGGCGTACTCCGTCATGATCCTGGGGAGCACCGGAACGTTCAGTTTGGTCAGCTCGTGAGCCAGCCTGTAGACCGTAACCGCGTAAAGCCCAGGATAGGAGGAGATGATCTCCGCCCTGTCCTCTGCGGCGGGGTCTCCCTCGTAGAAGGCGTCTACGTCTTTTTCCAGCTTGTCCCTGACGGCAGGGATCCTGCGGAGGAATTCCGCGGTTATGTCCTCGGCCATGGCCTCAGCCTCCGCCGCCAGCTCGCCGTCGTCGTCGGCCCCGGAATTGCCCAGAACTATGGCCACCTGCCGCTCCAGATTGTATGCAATATCCTCAACCAGGGCAGCCAGAGTATGCCTGGGGTTGTACATTTTGAGGGAACTGTTATGGTAGTAGCCGGGATATATCACCTCGAAAAGCTCGTCCACGATCCTCTCGGTCTTGCGCTTGGACGGCAGAGAAAAAACGTCCATCTGGTCGATGGCTCTTTTCTCGCCGTAGTCGTTCAGGATGAGCTCCGTAAGTCCGTTGATGTTTTTCATTTGCCTTCCTCCGTTGGTTCTGGCATGGATTCTTGTGGTAATGCACCGATTTTAGCACAAAAAATTGTTTTTGTACAGTACCCGTGCGAACGGTCTATGCCGGCTGTTTTTCAAGATCGATCGATACTGAATGCTTGATGGGTACCCAGGTCACCCTGGTGAAAAGCGCGCACAATGCTATTGGATAGTATGTGGCGATGAACAGCGGATAGGTAAACGTATATCCGATCTTGCTCAGGGCAGAGGCTCTTATGAGCTTCCACCCGGTCACGGTGGTCAACAGTCCGATGGCCCACAGGCAGCCATACGCCTTGACAAGGCAGACCGCGAGGGATGAAAGAAACGGTACGACACTCTCTCCTGCCGCTGCCAGCAGGATCAGGGTGATCAGATTCACCCCAAAGGTGATCAGGGACAGTCCATATGCGGACAGCAGCGTGTTGAGCATGTCGCAGCAGGAAAACGATCCTCTGCCGATTCCTGCTGCCAGAGGCCTGAAGTATTTCCTGATGACCTGCACGTATCCCTTTGCCCAGCGGAGTCTTTGATAGTATGACTGCTTAAAGGATGTGGGCTGCTCATCGTACAGCACAGCGTTTCCGCAGTATGCGATCCGGTTCCCCTTGCATGCCTGGTCCACAGAAAACTCAATATCTTCTGTCAGGGTGTGATAGATCCATTCATCCAGGATCTCCCTTGAAAAGAGGAATCCCGTACCGTTTGCAGCAGCGCTGAGCCCCAGGATATGCCTGGCGTTATTGAGAAATCTGCTCTTATAAAGCAGGAAAAGCGACGAGCCTGCAGAAAGCCAGTTGGATCCGTAGTTTTTGCTGTTCACACATCCCGCTATGATGCGGTTCCCACGGCAGAAAGAATCATTCATCTGCTCCAGATAGTCACCTCTTACTACATTGTCCGCATCGAACACAAGGAACCCGTCGAACCTGTCTCCGAAGTCTGCCCTTATGTGCTTTATGAGCGCGCTGAGGGCATAACCCTTCCCCACATGTTCCATATCGAAGCGCTCATAGACCGTGGCTCCGCTGCTTCTGGCCACCTCTGCGGTCCGGTCGCTGCAGTTATCGGCCATGACGAAAGCAGAGTACTTCTCACTGGGGTAGGTTTGATTCCGGATGCTCGCCAGCAGGTCCCCTATCACGGCTTCCTCATTTCTTGCGCAGACGAGAACGGCGTAGCTGTGCAGCGTTTTTTCGGAGAAACGCCTCTTTTCTCTGCAAAAGAGTGATACTGCCACATATATCCCCTGATATGAAACGAATACCAAAACGATGATACTTATCACTTTACTCAAAATACCAAGCATATTTAATCCCTCCTGATGACTAAATAATACTTGGTATTTCGATTAAGATAAAAGATTTAAACCCCTTAAGAATTGATTAACGTCAGCCCGATCACAGTGTGGGGAAAGAAAGGATCGCTTTGAACAGGTCCCCGTCTATCGACAGTCTCAGGTCCCCATTCTGAAGAGCTGCCATGCTCTTTGCGATGGAAAGGCCAAGGCCGTTGCCCTCGGTATTCCTGGATGAATCTCCTCTGGTGAAACGTTCCATCAGTTCCTCCTCTGATATGTTAAGCTGCTCTCTGGATGTATTTTTGAAGGTGAACAAAGCCATGCCGTCCCTTTCCTCCAAAGAGAGATAGACGCGGGTGTTGTCCTGTGCGTATTTCAGGATATTATTCATCAGATTGTCAAAGATCCTCCACATCCTTCTGCCGTCGGCCATTATCCGGATCTCCCTGTCCGGAACAGTTGTAACCAGCTTAAGTCCGGACTCCTCAAGTCTGTCTTTGTACTCCCCCACAGCCTGGTCCACGAATACGGACGCTTCGCATGGCGTAAGCTCTACCTCCAGATTTCCGGAGGATGCCTTGGAGGCTTCCACCAGATCGTCGATCAGCCGTTTCAGACGCTCAGACTGCCTGAGCAAGACCTCAGAGTACTCGTGAATCTTTTCATTTTCGGTCTCTTCCCTCGATATGAGATCCGTATAGTTGATTATGGAAGTAAGAGGTGTCTTGATATCGTGGGACACATTGGTGATCAGTTCCGTCTTCATGCGCTCGCTTTTGAGTCTCTCCTCCACCGCAAGGGTCAATCCCTCGCCCACGCTGTTAAGGTTTTCTCCGTGTCCCTTGAAATCCGCTATCATTCTACTAGTGTCCACCACGTCGGACAATTCGCCTGCAGCCAGGGCACGGCCGCCTTTCTGAAGAGTTCTCAGCATCAAAGCGATATATATTATCAGCGGTATCAGCACGATCTTCTCAGCGACCCAGGCAGGAAACCACACATATCTTTCGGAGAACATAATCAGTTCAAAGACACAGACTACACATATTCCCAGAACTGTCTTCCATATGAGCGGCAGTTTTGACAATGCGGAACCGATCCCTCTAAGTCCTTTAAGCGCTGACCCTAAGAACCATTTGGCGACAGACCAAAAGAACCGGAGGACCATGAAAATCAGGCTGCCTTTGATCAGATCGTGAAGTTTGATCCTCACTGCCAGCGACATGCAGAGCCCCAGCGTCATATTTATAAGCAGCAACAGCCCTGCGCAGACCGTCACGACCATCACTACATCTCCGTAGGTGATGTAATCCAGGGAAAGTATATATATGATGACAGCTCCGGCCAGAAGTCCGAGCAGCACGTCGAACGGTACCCTGTGAAGCGGCCCCGGGTGGATCTCATCATCTTCGTTGTTCCTTCCTGCTGCTGACATCAGAGCCACGAAAGTCGTTATCATGATCAGCGCAAGCAGCACAATTATCAAATATATCCAGTACCTGAGCCCGTAGGTCCGGGACACCACGTTCCAGACGATCGAGTAGTAGCCGGCCCCGCCAGACTCGGATCTTAAAGCCGCCTTGGCGGTGTAGAGTTCAAGATCCTGACCGGTTCCCACGTCGGAGATGATCAGGTCGGAGACCACACCCTGCTCATTTTTGAAGGCACCGTAAACGAAGGAATAGTCCCATTCGGTTATATTATCTGCTCCCGGAGTCTGAGCTATCATTTCTCCGTCAGGGCCGAAGATACGATACTCAAGCTGATCATTTGCGTCGAGAGCCACGACCCCCGGGCCGTCTGAATGGACCGCAGCCCATACGTCATTGTACAGATCCCCCCTCACCCGATCATCGATGATGCTCCCATATACCTCATCCTTATCTCTGGTATAGAAATCACTGTCCGCCATGAATGCTGCCAGTGCCACAGATCCCAGAAGAAGACATATGGAAAGAACGCAAACTATGAACAAAACTGTCTTGCCCGCAATGGTCCTGCTGAATTTTTTCATATCCGTCTACCTTCTTCCATCATATATCCCTGCCCGAATACCACTTTTATGTACCTGGGCTCGGCAGGGTCAAACTCGATCTTTTCTCTTAAATGCCTGATATGCACGGCCACGACGTTGTCCGTACCGTATGGATCTTCTTTCCACACGTGCCTGTAAATCTCCTTCGGCGAAAAGACCTTGTTCGGGTTTCTCATGAAAAACTTAAGGATGTCATATTCCTTCGGAGTCAGGGACACCTGCTCCCCATCCACTGTGACCTCCTTCTTGCTGTCATTCATCTCTACACCGCCGATAACATATGTTTCAGACCTTTCAGTTCCGCTGCCAAACTTCAGATAACGTCTCAGCTGCGAATTGACTCTGGCGCTGACCTCCAGAGGGTTGAACGGCTTGGTGATATAGTCATCCGCCCCCACGTTGAGGCCCAGTATGATATCCGAATCCTGGCTCTTGGCCGTAAGAAGGATCACCGGGATGTTGTACTCCCTCCGGATCTCTGCCAGGGTCTCGATGCCGTCTTTTTTCGGCATCATTATGTCCAGTAGTATCAGGTCGATGGATTCCCTCTTCAGTATATCCAGAGCCTCCTGCCCGTTATATGCCTCGAACAGACGTCTGTCCGGATCGTTCAGGTAGATCCTGAGCGCACTCACTATGTCTTTTTCGTCGTCACAAATCAAAATATTGATCATAGCTTTTCCTTTCTCGGGTTCATTGTACTACACTGATAATTAAGATATCAGGGGTATATAGATTAAGATTTGATTAAAGTTTTTTCCCTTCAGTGGTATAATCTACTGGAAAGGTTCGGAGGACGCCATGTCTAAGGAGAAAAAGACCAATGCCATGCGTATACTGGATACCGCAGGCATCGGGTATCAGGAATTCCAGTACGACTGCAAAAAATTCATAGACGGCATCGAGAGCACCAAGGCTCTTGGCAAGCCCCTGGAGATGTCCTACAAAACTCTGGTGCTGAAGGGCCGCTCCGGCGGCCACTGCGTCATGGTGATCCCGGTGGAGCGCGAGGTGGACCTCAAGAAGGCCGCCTCCGCCGTAGGCGAAAAATCCGTGGAGATGGTGCATCTCAAGGACATCACTGCCCTCACCGGCTACGTCCGGGGCGGGGTGAGCCCCATCGGCATGAAGAAGCCCTTCCCCACTGTCATCGACGAGAGCGCGATCCTTCTGGACAGGATGCTGGTGTCAGGCGGCAGGATCGGCGTGTCCATCGAGCTGGCTCCCGATGACCTGGCCAGGGTCACGGGCGCACAATTCTGTGACGTGGTCAGAGACTGAACCTGCTCAGCTCATCTGCGCTGCGTTCCTGCAAAGGGCTTTACTGTATGGAAATGATTTTTTGAATCTGTACAGTAGTAAAATCGGCTTTTTACTGTACAAAACACATTTTTTGAGATTATACAGTAAGTTCGGAGTTAGGATTACTGTACAGAATCAATTTTTTGAGAATATACAGTAAAATGGCCCTGGGAATACTGTACAAAATCCATTTTTTGCGAGCGTACAGTAAAGCCGACCATCTCACCCTCATACACACAAAAAAGCGGCTCATCCGGGCCGCTTTCGTTTCAGATACTATTCTTCGATTTTCGCAGGCTCCTCCTCCTTGCCTGTTTTGCGGTACCTTAGGTAGGCCGTGAAAACCGACACCCAGGTGATGATCTCGTTGAGGACTCCTCCCCAGGAGCCCACCAGCAGGTTGAACAGGAGGAAGATCGGGCACACCAGGATGAGGTTGGCGAACCTGAGCTTCTGCGGATCCTTGCCCCAGAAGGACACCGTGACTATTATGAATCCGATTATGGGCAGGATGTCGTACCAGTTGACGATGTTCGGGGCGCAGAGCGCTATCTCCGCTGCGATGAGGATGGCCATCCAGCCCTTCCATGCCAGCTTTGGCCAGCGGTCTCTCAGGAGCAGCAAAATATTCCGCACCATGGAAACGGCCAGGACTATCATTCCCGACACGCTTCCGAGAAGCAGATACTGTATCCCGA
>JAEEOX010000209.1 GCA_016284485.1 Bacillota bacterium
CTCTCGGTGCCCGGATCTGTAATGACCTTAAAGTCCACAGCCATCTCGCCCTCGAAGTCGATGCCTCTGGAACCAAGCACGTATTCCCCCTCGGTATTCTCCCTGAAAAACATCCAGTCGATGCCTTCTTCAGGGACGCTGACAGGACGTACGTTGGCGTAGAGATCAAGCTCTCTTCTCAAGGTCACGTTGGCGCTCTCCATGGTGCCTCCCTTAGGTGTGGTGGTGGGACCTTTGAGAATAACATCGCATTTTTTGATCTCGACCAAAACATCCTCCGGCACGGACTTATTAAGAGCCAGACGGTTTTCGATGGTCAGGCCTTCGATCTTTCTCAAAACTATATTTCCCGAGTCTATGTCATCCTTTAGGAGCTTTCTGAGAAGGCCTTCGGCTTCTTTCATGATGAGAGGACCGATGCCGTCTCCGTCTATAAGGCCTATGACCTTGGGGCCTCCGGACTCTGCTCTTGCGGTCGCTTCTTTCATGCGATCCACTCTGTCCAGCTGCTCTCTAAGAAGTATTTCAAATTGTTCAAGGGATTTTTTGATAGCTGTTTCTCTGTCCATCTTTTGTTCCTCTCAGTTATTACCCTGTCCTACGTATTTAAGGAGACCTCCGGCCTTCAAAATGGCCTTCTGGCGGTCCGTAAATGCGCATTTCAAGTCAATATCCAGGTCTTTATTTACATCTACAAGTTTGATATTTCCTTTATCCATACCAGCAAAAATATCCTTCAGCACCAGCTCGTCTCCCTGTTCAAGTTTGTCATAATCTGAGGGATCTGAGAATGTAAGGGGCATGATTCCGGCGTTTATAAGGTTTGCTGCGTGGATCCTTGCAAAGCTCTTGGCCACTACAACTCTCACTCCTAAGTACAGAGGAACCAGAGCTGCGTGCTCTCTGGAAGAGCCCTGGCCGTAGTTCTCTCCGCCGATAATCACACTGGAGCCGGCTTTTTTGGCGCGTTCAGGGAAGTCCTTATCACAGACTTCGAAGCAGAAGTTGGAGAGATAAGGAATGTTTGATCTGTAAGGCAGGATCTTGGCTCCTGCGGGCATGATGTGGTCGGTGGTGATATTGTCGCCTACTTTAAGGGTAAGTTCAGCGTTGATCTCGTCGGTTACGGGCTTGGAATCCGGGAAAGGCTTGATGTTAGGGCCTCTTAAGATCTCCACGTCCTTTGCTTTATCAGGATCAGCAGGAAGTATCACCGCACTGTCATCGATCTTATACTTTAAAGGAAGCTCCACTGAAGGCATTTCTCCAAGTTTCATGGGATCCGTGATCACGCCATTAATGGCGGCTGCCACGGCGGTCTCAGGAGATACCAGATATACCCTGCCGTCTCTCGTTCCGGATCTTCCTTCGAAGTTTCTGTTGAATGTCCTTAAGGACACTCCGCCTGAATTCGGCGAGAAACCCATACCTATGCAAGGGCCGCAGGCGCACTCAAGAACTCTGGCGCCGGATGCTATGATATCCGACAAGGCTCCGCAGTCCGCCAACATGGCAAGGACTTGCTTGGATCCCGGTGAGATTGAAAGGCTCACGCTGGGATCTATGGTCTTTCCCTTGAGAAGAGCTGCTACCTTAAGCATATCGTAGAGGGATGAGTTGGTGCAGGATCCGATGCAGACCTGGTCAACTTTGGTTTCTTCGATGCTTTCCACGGTAACTACGTTATCCGGGCTGTGAGGACAGGCGATCATGGGTTTGAGTTCGTCCAGATCGATCTCTACCACGCGGTCATAAACAGCTCCGGGATCTGAGCTCAGTTCTCTCCAGCTGTCCTCTCTTCCTTCTGCCTTCAGAAACTCTCTGGTGACTTCGTCTGAGGGGAAGATGGATGTGGTAGCTCCCAGTTCCGCACCCATGTTTGTGATGGTGGCTCTCTCAGGAACCGTAAGGTATTTGATGCCTTCTCCGCCCCACTCTACTATGTATCCTACTCCGCCCTTGACGCTCAGGATCCTTAAGATCTCCAGGCTTATATCCTTGGCGGTAACGAAGGGTCTGAGTTTGCCTTTGAGTTCTACCTTGATCATCTTAGGCATGGTGATGTAGTATGCGCCTCCACCCATGGCTACGGCGACGTCCAGGCCGCCTGCTCCAAAGGCCAGCATGCCTATTCCGCCGCCTGTAGGAGTATGTGAGTCTGAGCCGATCAAGGTCTTGCCGGGAACTCCGAATCTCTCCAGGTGAACCTGGTGGCAGATACCGTTACCGGGTCTCGAGAATCTCAAACCGTACTTATATGCCATGGATTGGATGAATCTGTGGTCGTCGGCATTTTCGAAGCCGGACTGCAAAGTATTGTGATCTATGTATGCCACAGAAAGTTCGGTCCTTACCTGAGGCACTCCCATGGTCTCAAATTCCAGATAGGCCATGGTGCCCGTGGCGTCCTGGGTCAGGGTCTGGTCGATCTTCAGGGCGATCTCGCTGCCCGGGACCATTTCCCCGGAGAGCAGGTGCTTTTCGATGATCTTCTGCGCGATGGTCTTTCCCATGCTACTTCCCCTCCTCGCCCAGGGCTCGCTGAATGGCGTTTACGATGTGCCGGCGGATGCCCGCCACGGCCTGCTCCTCGTCGCCGGCGTTGATGGCGGCCAGGATCTCTTTGTGCTCCCGCACGGAGGTAGTGGCGCGTTCCGGCGTCTGGATGGACGCCCGGCGGTCCTGCTGTATCTTGTTGTTCAGCGGCATGAGCGTGTCCCGCAGGATCATACTGCCGAAGTGGGAATCGA
>JAEEOX010000022.1 GCA_016284485.1 Bacillota bacterium
TCGTCGTCGCCGAAATAGTCCACCACAGTCATCTTGTTCTGTGTAAGAGTTCCTGTCTTGTCCGAGCAGATGATCTGAGCGCAGCCCAGGGTCTCAACGGCGGTGAGCTTCCTGATGATGGCGTTCCTCTTGGACATGTTGGTGACGCCGATGGAGAGCACCACCGTAACAACTGCCGCCAGACCTTCGGGAATGGCTGCAACTGCCAGGGATACCGCGATCATGAAGGATTCGAGGACCACGTCTATGTTGGCTCCGCCGGCCCTCAAAAGCTGCACGGCGAAGACTGCGATACATATCACTATGACCAGCTTGGTAAGGACCTTGGAGAGCTGAGCCATCTTGATCTGAAGGGGCGTCTGGCTGTCCTCTGCAAGGGTCAGCGCCTCTGCGATCTTGCCCATCTCGGTCTCCATGCCTGTGGCTGTGACCACCGCTCTGCCTCTTCCGTAGGCAACGGTGGAACCCATGTAGAGCATGTTCTTACGGTCGCCCAGGAGCACGTCTTTCTGCTCTTCCTTGAGCATGATGATCTCAGTCAGCTTGGATACGGGCACAGATTCTCCCGTAAGAGCGGACTCCTCCGCCTTAAGGCTGGCAGACTCCAGGATCCTGGCGTCTGCGGGAACAGCGTCTCCTGCCTCCAGGACGATGATGTCTCCCACCACCAGATCCTCCGAGGGGATGACCTGGATCCTGCCGTCGCGGATCACCTTTGACTGAGCCTGAGACATCTGCTGCAGTGCCTCGATAGCCTTCTCAGCCTTGCTCTCCTGGTATACGCCCAGCACCGCGTTGATGATGACCACTGCCAGGATGATGATCACGTCCGCAAAAGACTCGCCCTCATACACCGCCAGCACTCCGGATACCAGAGCTGCCACCAGAAGTATGATGATCATCGGGTCCATCATCTGCTCCACGAAGCGCCTCACAAGGGACTTGCCCTTGGCCTCCGCCAGCTTGTTCTTGCCGTTTTCCTGAAGGCGCTTCTCAGCCTCTTCAGAGGAGAGACCGTTCAGAGAGGTGTTGAGTTCCTCCATCACGCTCTCTTTTTCTCTAAGATAATATCTTTCTTCCATTCTTTTTCCTTTTCTGCCTCGCATAAAAAAACGAGGCTCATTACGTATAGACTACCTATACATGAGTCTCGCACTTTAATGCAAGCCAGATCTAAAATCGAGATTGTTGACTTGCAACGTATATTTACGCATGCTACTCCCCCATGGGACTTGAAAAATATACCACAGAGGGGCGGAAATGTCAACCTGATAAGGCATCACTTTCCGCCGTCGAACAGCTTTACCTTTTGCTCCATCTCCTCTATGGAGATGACCTCCGAGTGTCTCACCTCTCTCTTGTCCAGGTCCCTTAATCCATAGGGCACGCTGACGCCTGTGAACTCATTCAGTTTCCTGAGAGCCTCGAAGCCGCTTTCAGTTGCTTCGCAGCCGATAGCCTCTCCCACCGCCTGTGAGAACTTGTATGCGGACGCCGTGGAGCAGATCACCGTGGGAGTATGGTCCCCCGTCTCGCGGACGTAGTCGTCGTAAACTTTTTTGCACACTGCAGTGTGGGTGTCCATGAGGTAGTGCTCCCCATCCCACATATCTCTGATGGTCCGGAGCGTCTCTTCTTCGGTGGCGAAACCTGCGTAGAATCTTTTCAGGCCTTCCTGAAGGGGTTCAGAATCCATGACAGTGTAGAACTTCAGAAGTTCCAGTGAATTCATCCAGTCCCGTACCAGCTCTGCATCCCTGCCGCTCAGGAGGTACAGCAGCCTTTCAAGATTGGAGGACACGAGGATGTCCATTGAAGGCGAGTTGGTGAGCCTGAAGTCCCTGGTCTCAGGTCTGATATCGTAGAGCCCCGTATTCAGGAAATCTGTCAGGACCTTGTTCTCATTGGATGCCACGATGAATCTGTTGACGGGAATGCCCATCAGATGCGCAAAATACGCAGCCAGGACGTTGCCGAAGTTCCCTGTGGGGACCGCCACGTTGATGGGATCTCCTGCCTTGATCACGCCTCTCTCTATGAGCTTCACATAAGAATATACATAATATGCCACCTGAGGCACGAGACGGCCGATGTTTATGGAATTGGCGGAGCTGAAGATAACGTTCTTCTCCTTGAGTTCCGCCCGGATCGCCTCATCATTGAAAATCTTTTTGACCATGGTCTGGCAGTCGTCGAAGTTGCCCTTGACGGCGTATACCCTGACGTTGTCTCCTTCCTGAGTCACCATCTGGGCGCGCTGAAGCTGGGACACTCCTCCGTCGGGATAGAACACCATAATACCGGTGCCCGGCACTCCGGCGAATCCCTCCAGAGCGGCCTTTCCGGTGTCTCCGGAGGTGGCAGTCAGTATCAGGACCTTGTCAGTTATCCCCTCCATCCTAAGGGATGTGGTGAGGAGATAAGGGAGTATGGAAAGAGCCATATCCTTGAAGGCAGCGGTCTTTCCGTGGTACAGCTCCAGAAAATGAGCGCCTCCCGCCTCGTTGATCTCGCAGACGTCGGAGGCAGTGAACTTCTCGTCATAGGCGCTGTTCACGCAGTGCTCCATGTCCTCTCTTCTGAAATCGTCGAAAAACGTAAGGAGCACCTCCAGGGCGATCTCCCTGTAGGTCTTCCCCACCATGTCCTCCGGTCTAAAGGGCAGCGCCGGGATCCTCTCCGGCACATAAAGGCCTTTATCCTCTGAGATGCCGCGGATCACCGCCTGGGCTCCCGTAAGTTTGTTAAGACTTCCTCTCGTTGATTCGTAAAGCATGCTACCTACCAGAAAATGTATGAAAACCAAGTATTAAGGAACAATCCGATGGTGTATGACGTTATGTTCAGCACGAATGAGAGTTTCATGGACTCACCCATGCTCTCACCGGTCATGGCCCTGTAGCAGACAGCCTCGATCACCACGACCGCCGCTTCCAGCACGAAAACGTAGGGCGCAGTCACGTCACCGCTGAAGAACCACCGCCTCCAGAGCCAGAGATCATTGTTGACTCTGAAAATGATCAGATTTACCGCCGGGTTGGTGATGAGATTCACCAGGACAGAATATCCCACATACTTCTTGTCCTTCCTGAATATGAAGACAGTTATGCCTTCTATCACGATGGTCAGGACAAGCGCCGCACCCAGCAAAAGATAATTGATACTAGAGGTCATCTTCTCTGCCCTCTTCTCTGGCCTTTCTCGCTTTGGAGATCTTCACCACCTTGATGATGGCGAATACTGCCAGAACTACCACAATGGCGATGAGAAGCCAGGGGACCGCGTACAGCACAGTTATTACGGGATCGATGGCCACGTCCCTCATCTTGCGGGACTCGTTTTTTGCGAATTTTTTGAAGTATCCCTTCATGACGGATGTGAATTCACTTAAACAGTTCATTTCTTTTCCTCCTTCTTGGAATCCTGCCCGGTCTTTCTCTTCCTGCAGATCCTGACCACCATTATGACTGCGAAAACCGCTATTACTGCCACCGTCGCCACAAGGAGCCACGGAAAAGATTGCTCCTCTTCAAATACGGGATCGATGGCCGGTATCGGAGCTACGAGCCCCGGCCCCACTCCTTGTCCCTGATTCGGATCTATTATCAGGTCTCTCTTCCTGAGTGAGTCTTTCTCTGTCGACTCCATAGAGTGTTCATTGATCGATCTCATTTTTCTTACCCCCTAATGTCTCTTTGCCTTTCCCCCTGAGCACAGCTGCGATCAGAACTGCCGCGACGAGGATCAGTATCAGTGTCAGATATCTCAGATCTATGCTTCCGGTATCGATCACATACAAAAGTATATATCCGAGAAGCAGAGCCAGTGTGGAAAGTCCGAAGGCAAAGCCCAGATCCTCCGGCATGGCGTTTACCAGGCCAGCCAAAGTTATGGGCATGGCCATGTTAAAGAGCAGCAACGATATGCCCATGATCACCCAGGAGCCGTCTCCGGTGAAGAAAAGTATGGCTGAGATAAGCAGGCTGACCACCGCTGTCTCCAGGGCTCCGAACCTGTCGGCTGCGATCCCTCCCAGAGCCTTCCCCAGGCAGCTTGCGCAGGGGACCAGCAGGATCAGGTATCCTGTCCTGTCGAATCCGAAGGGCCAGATGAATCCTCCGTAGCTCCTGATCAGCACCGCAAAAAACATGCACGCCACAGTCAGCGCAGGGACTGCGTTTCTCTTGAGCAGGTCGAAATGGACGTACTCCTTTAAAGGAGCTGTGATCTCGCACTTCCTGCCTTCTCTTGAACATGCGACGATGTCACGTGCCCAGTTGTCCGTGGTGAAATACAGCACCGCGATGGCAACACATACGATCAGTATGGGTAGGAGTGCTCCCTGCCCGCTTCTTCCCAGGACGGTGCCTGTGACCACGCCCAGAGCTCCGGATGAAACGAAGATACCGGAGGGTGTGATGCGGCCGCCGGAATTCCTGATCACGTCCACGCCGCCCCCCACGTGGAAGCAGGCGTTAAGGATCCCTGCGATGATCAGAGCCGCCCAGGAGATGACCTCCGTTCTCCAGATCCATATCATGATCAGCGGTATCAGCATCAGATCCGTTCCCTCGATCCCCACTATCTTCTGAAGTTTGGGGAAACGGTCAACCAGAGCGCCGATCACCGACTGAAGGCCGAAGGCCAGGATGTTGTACAGGAGGATGGCCACGGCTTCCCTGTGCATATATATCGTCCAGTCCAGGGCAATGTAGATGGTGCCTACGCCCCGGAATGCGATGTACAGGCAGCTCATGTCCACGGCAAAATGTGCAATTGTCCAGCCGGTGAGACTGTTCTTCATGTCGCCTGATCCTCCTGAAGGGTCATAACTAATTGTTGTATTTTACGGTCTTGGTGACAGGGTCGTACACGCGGCCGGATCTTTTGCGCTCCAGCTCGTTCAGGATCCTCTTGCGGAGCCTGATGTCGTCGGGGACCACCTCCACCAGCTCGTCGTCGTTGATGAACTCCAGAGCCTCTTCAAGGGTGAACACTCTGGCCGGGCTCAGCTTGATGTTGTCATCAGAACCTGCGGCTCTCATGTTGGACTGTTTCTTGGCCTTGCAGGGATTGACCACCATGTCGTCTGAACGGGAGTTCATTCCCACGATCATTCCCTCGTAGACGCGGACGCCGGGCTCCACGAACATCTGGACACGCTCTTGGATGTTGAAGAGTGCATAGGGTGTGCAGACTCCCTCTTCCTGAGCTATGGCCACGCCGTTTACTCTCTGGGGGATGTCTCCCTTCCATGTGTCGAAGGAGTGGAAACGCCTCACCATGGTGCCCTCTCCGTGTGTATCGTTGATGAATTCAGTCCTGTATCCCAAAAGTCCTCTGGTGGGGACCAGGTATTCCAGTCTCTGGTAGCCGTTCTCTGCTGCCATCTGGACCATCATTCCCTTACGGATGTTGAGCTTGGAGATCACGGTTCCGGCATACTCGTCGGGGACGGAGATCACCACCTCTTCGATGGGCTCCAGAGTCCTTCCGTCCTCGCCTCTCTTAAGTATTACCTGGGGCTTGGAAACTGCAAGCTCGTAGCCCTCTCTTCTCATGTTTTCTATCAAAACAGACAGGTGCAGTTCGCCTCTTCCGCTTACCTTGAAGCAGTCGGTGGAATCTGTATCCTCCACCAGAAGGCCAACGTTGACCTCCAGTTCTTTTCTCAGTCTCTCCCTGATGTGGCGGGATGTGACATATTTGCCCACCTTGCCTGCGAAGGGGCTGGTGTTCACCATGAAGTTCATGGAAAGCGTAGGTTCCTCGATGTGGATCATTTCCATGGCTTCGGGGTTCTGAGGATCGCATACGGTCTCACCGATGGAAATGTCGGAGATGCCGGATACCACCACGATATCGCCGGAGCCTGCCTCCTGGACTGCCATGCGCTTAAGTCCTCTGTATACGAAGACCTGGTTGACCTTCCTCATGACCACTTCGCCGTCTTCCTTGCAGACTGCCACCTGCTGGCCCTCGCGTATTTTGCCCCTGGTGATCCTGCCGATGCCCAGACGTCCGATGTAGTCGTCATAGGCCAGGGTGGACACCTGGAACTGGAGAGGCTCCTCGTCCCTGTCGGGATAAGGCTTGCAGTGTTCTATGATCGTATCGAAGAGCGGAGTCAGGTCGAACTTGCCGAAGCCCTTGGGGCTCTTCTTGATCTTCTGGCCGCCCTCTCCCATGATCTCGATGCCCTCGATCTCCTTGGGATCGCGGACCGCGATGCCCTGACGGGCGATGCCGTAGAGGATGGGGAAATCCAGCTGATCGTCGTTGGCTTCCAGGTCCATGAAAAGCTCGTAGACCTCATCCACCACCTCGTCCACTCTGGCATCCTTCTTGTCAAGCTTGTTGATAAAGAGGATGGGGTTCAGGCCCTGCTCCAGAGATTTTTTGAGGACGAATCTGGTCTGAGGCATGGGTCCCTCCGAGGAATCCACCAGAAGGATAACCGTATCCACGGTCTTCATGATACGCTCTACTTCGGAGCTGAAGTCCGCGTGGCCCGGAGTGTCCACTATGTTGATCTTGACGTCGTTGTGCATGATGGAGCAGTTCTTGGAGTAGATGGTGATGCCCCTTTCGCGCTCGATGTCATCCGAGTCCATGACGCAGTCCACCACTTCCTCGTTGTCGCGGAAAACTCCGGACTGATTGAGGAATGCGTCCACCAGAGTGGACTTGCCTGCGTCTACGTGTGCGATAACTGCTATGTTGATGATCTTTTCCTTTGCCATTCTCTATACCTATCTGTCGAATTCGATCTCGACTTCCCTCACTTCTGTCAGGCCCACCGGACCTTCAATATATACTTCTTTTGCTATGCCGCCTTCCACGATGCAGGTCACGTCGATGGTGCCTGCGGGCTGAGGCAGACTGTAATGATGCTCCCCTTCTCCCTCCAGTATGCCGAAGCATGTGCCGGTGGCTGTGGAGCCGGATCCGCATGACCCCTCGAAATACGTGGTGTCCACGTCCTTGACATAGACCACCGGGGTGAGCCTTTCGGTGGCTTCATCCCAGAACATCACGCCCATTGCCGGGGGATCGTACTTGCCGTTGATATACTCCCTGTATCTGGCAAAAGTCTCTTCCGAAGCCTGGATGTTCCTCACCACCACGTGCATGATACCGCCGTAGTCGGCGATCATCGCGGGCTTCCCGAAGATCTCCTCGCTGAAGACCCTGAGTGCCCTGGGCATGAGGATCTTCGTGTAGTTGGTATCGGTATTGACCGATACGTTCAGGTCCTCGTCAGAGCCGGAAACGTCTATGGTTATGTCGTTCTCACCCCTGAGTTCCTGGGCCTTTGCTGCGATCAGCGCAAAAGATCTGGATGCGTTGCCGCAGAATTCCAGTCCGCACATCTCCATCTTCGGAGGTCTGCCGCCCTCTCCCAGAAGATCCAGAATGTAGCACACCTGCTCGCCCTTCAGTTCCTTCATGTCCAGAAGCTGATTGGCGACTGACGCATAGTCTGCTCTGTCGAAGCGGTCATGTACGAATATCGTGATGTTTCCCGCCGGGTCAGCGACCTGTATCCTTACTTTTTTCTTGGCTTTTGCCATGGTTAACACCTTTCCGCCGCTGTCTGCGGCCGATATATCCCCATTATTATTGATGAAAAATTATATCATAATCATTGAACAAAATCAATTTGTATGATATATTAAGTAGGCTGTTCTTTAAGCGGCAAGTTAATATGGAGACGTATCGAAGTGGTCATAACGAGCCGCACTCGAAATGCGGTCGCCCGTTCCGGGCGCGTGGGTTCGAATCCCACCGTCTCCGCCAATACTAAAAGGATCCCTTCACGGGATCCTTTTAGTATTGATGGACAGATAGTACGGGATTCGAACCCGAAAGGGCGCGACCGTGAAGCGAAACTGTCCGGTGGACAGTTTCGTAGGGAGCGGGTCAAGCCGACCGTACGGGGAGGCGCAGACCGGCGGATCGCGAAGCGATACGCGTAAATCCCACCGTCTCCGCCAGAAAAGGATTGCTATCTTGACAAAGGTAGCAATCCTATTATACTTTTTTGTGGTACGGTCATTTTATACGAGAGTCGGAGGTGACAGAAGGATGTCTTTTCATACGGAGTCCAGCGCACGAAAAAGCCAACTTATTATTTTGTCTGTGTTTATTGTACTGGCCCTGCTGTCCCTGTTCGGCTTAAAAATTGCGCTGATTACCTGTCTTTATTTTGAAGGAATGACGCTGATTTGTTTTATTCTCTGTTTTGTTCTCGTTTCAAAGACTCGCTGGTTATTGGATTTCCAAGATAACGTATTGATCCTTACCAATACAGCAAATCACAATCAGTACCGGCTGGATGATTTGACGGGTTCAGACTTCCATTTCAAGCAAACCGCTGTTCAGATGAAAGCAAATAGGTGTGATCTTAAATTGGCCAATCTACCATTCGGACTGTATGATGTATATAATTATGAGGAATTAAAGGCTTATATCATTTCCGCATACTGACATTAGCGGTACGAAAAATAACGATAATCCCGATTTTGTTGAAATAGCAATCTTTAGCCAATTGAAAAGAGACCTCTTTTGAGGTCTCTTCTTATTCTCCTGATTCTTCTTCTCTTTCCCATTCTTTGTTCTTTTTGATCCCAGTCACGCTCTCAGGCAAATCATCGAAAACCCCGACCGGCGTAATATTGATAGCTTTTCTTTTTTTCATTTTGATTATGCTTCTTATCAATGCCAAAGCGGTAATGACCGCAATGACAATAAAGAACACAATCCCAAGGTTTTCATATATAGTATTTAACCAAACCATAGCTTCCCTCTTTGCTTATTTAATAAAAGTTTTTATAATTCAAACGTTTATTATGTATCATATTTGCAC
>JAEEOX010000210.1 GCA_016284485.1 Bacillota bacterium
ACATGTCCGGAGCCGAGCCTCCGCGAGATCAGATCTTCGGATGTCACGCCGTTTATGAAAGAAAGGATCACCGTGTCATCTTTGACCGCTCCCTTCGCCAGTTCCATAGCCTGTTCCAGGTCATAGAACTTGGTCGCGAAGATCAACAGGTCCACCGGTTCAAGTTCGCTCTGGCACACATATCTGAGAGGGACCCTCTCGCCGTTTATGATAAGTCCGTCCCTCCTGTACCTGGCGATCCTTTCATCATCCGCTGTGACCAGCACGTTATCGCTGCCCAGAGCCTTCATAAACTGTTGTGCGTAAAGGCTTCCGATGGAGCCAAGTCCAACTATGCCTACTTTGTCGATCTTCATTTAAGACGACGCCTCCTGCCTGTCCCTTTGCACATTCCGTTAAAATTGTGCGTGGAGCCAAATACTTGCATTTCATTTTAACACACTTTAACAAAGTATGCCACCAGTCAACGATTATATCTATCAGTGCAAAAAAATCCCCCTCCCGCAGCACTGGCTGCGAAAGGGGTCTTTTGCTCATATTACCGGCTATTTCTCCTCGTTGGGGTAGGGTTCCAGGAATGCGTGGAAGTGCCTCATGGGAAGGTTGTGTCCCCAGACGATCCTCATGTTGGGGATGCTCTCTCTGTCTTCGTAGAGAGCCTTCACCGCAGCGATGACATAGTCCAGGTGCTCCCGGGTAATCCTGCTCCTGTCGATGCAGAAACGAACCACGTTGGCCACCTCAGCCTGCTGCTCGGGTGTTTTGAGGTCGTACTCCATGGAGTAGTCGCCCAGCTCCGCCACACGGATGCCGTAGCGTCTGATCAGTTCCAGGGAGAAGCCTTCGCCTGCGAAGGTCTCGTGGCCGCGCTTGTGGTCAAAGAACTCATCCATGTTGATGTAGACTGCGTGTCCTCCGGCGGGAAGCACCACGCCTTTGACGCCTGCCTTGTAGAAGCCGTCGGCCAGGTACTCCACCTGCTTCACACGCTCATCCATGTAGTTGAAGTCGCAGGACTCGTAGAGGCCTGTGGCCAGAGCCATGATGTCACGGCCTGACATTCCGCCGTAGGAGTCGTTTCCGTAGCAGGAGATCTGCTTGACCTTGAGGAGCACGCCCACGTCGGTCTTGACGGAGCCGTCCTCGTTGAAGTCCGAGAAGTTTTTCCAGAAAAGTCCTCTGTCCCTGAAGGCCAGCATTCCGCCCATGTTGGCGTGGCCGTCCTTCTTGGCTGACATGCAGAATCCGTCGCAGTATCTGAACATCTCAGTTGCGATCTCGGCGATGGACTTGTCGCCGTAGCCCTCTTCATTCATCTTGATGAAGTAAGCGTTCTCCGCCCACCTCGCAGCATCGAAGATGTAGGGGATGTTGTAGCTGTGGGCGATCTCACTGACCTCTCTCAGGTTGGCCATGGACACTGCCTGTCCGCAGACCGGGTTGTTGGTTATGCAGGTGAAGATCAGCGGCACGTTCTCCGGGCCCACTTCCTCGATAAGAGCCTTGAGCTTGGCGGTGTCCATGTTGCCCTTGAAGGGGTTCTTCGGGTACTTGCCGCCCTCCGGCACTTCGTAGAGGAGCTCTTTGTTGTAAAGGTTCCTGGGAACGGAGCCCATCTGCTTGATGTTTCCTTCGGTGGTGTCGAAGTGACCGTTGGAAGGAATGGTGAAGACCTTGCCCGGGTGGCGGGCCTTGAGGATGTTCCTGACGATCTCCATGAGCACGGATTCAGCGGCCCTGCCCTGCTGGATGATGAAGGAGTTGGGGCGCTCCATCTGAGCGGCGCCTCCGTTGAAAAGTCCGCCCTCATACTCGCAGAGATAGACCTCATCCATCATCTTCTCCACGTCTCTGCAGTCGGTCCTGACCAGATCGATGATCTTTTTCCAGTTCTTCTCTCCTCCCCTTTCAAATATGTCCCTGAAGGTGTCCAGCAAAACATAATAGCCGGTGTTCCTGCCGTAAGCCTCGTCTCCCATGAAGAGGGAAGCCCACTGGTAGTTGGTCATCGCAGTTGTGCCGGAGTCTGAGAGCATGTCCACCGTAAGCATTCCCGAGGGGAAAGCGAACTCATTGTAGTGGGTGGCCCTGAGGGCTCTTTCTCTCTGCTCCACTGTGACCTCAGGCAGGTCTTTCACGGCGAAACTGAAATGTCTGGGTGCAGGTACGTTAAGGGGATATTCTTTACTCATTTTTTACATGACCTCCGATTTTTTGCTTTTTTGTTTCATTTCCGGCGGGTTTGGGCCGCCGATGTTTTGCGCCGGAGGGCCGTCAGGCGATGGCGACCTCCAGAGCGATCTTCATCATGGTCGTGAAGGTGTTCTGTCTCTCCTCAGGAGTCGTAACCTCTCCTGTGAAGGGATTGTCAGAAATGGTGCAGATGGCCAGAGCGTTCTTGCCTGCTCTCGCTGCATTCATGTAGAGAGCGGCGGCTTCCATCTCTGTGGCCAGAACTCCCATCTTCTGCCAGTCCTTGAGGCTCTGGGCATCATCGTAGAAAATATCCGATGAGTACAGGTTGCCCACGATGGGATCGATGCCCATCTCCTTGGCGGCGTTCACTGCCTTCTCCAGGAGCTCGAAGGAGCAGATGGGGGCGTATGTGCCGGGCAGGTTGAACTGTCTCTCGAAGTTTGAATTGGTGCAGGCGCCCTGTCCGAAGACCACGTCTCTGACCTTCAGCGAGGGATTGATGACGCCGGCGGTGCCCACTCTGATGATGTTCTCAACGTCATAGAAGTTGAAAAGTTCATAGGAATAGATGGCCATGGAGGGCATTCCCATGCCGGAAGCCATGACGGATACGGGCTTGCCCTTGTAGGTGCCGGTGTAGCCGTGGATGCCGCGGACGTTGTTCACCAGCTTGGCGTCCTCAAGGAAGTTCTCTGCGATGAACTGAGCTCTCAGGGGATCTCCCGGCATAAGCACGGTCTTGGCGAAATCACCCAGTTTAGCTTCATTATGGGGAGTAGGTGTATTAGGCATTTCATACCTCCTTATGAATCAATGATGTTTTTTGGCTGTTAATGGTGCGGGGTCGGGGCGACTCCGGCACTTCAAATTGTAGCAAAATATTAATGCCTTGTAAATCCTGCGGAGTATGATAAAATTATTTTGAAGTAAGGTTGTTACCCTGCCGAGAAAGGAAAAAAATGGACAATAAAGTCTGCGTGATATACACGGGCGGCACCATCGGAATGGTGCCCACGGATGACGGCTACGCGCCGAAGCCCGGCTATTTCGGGGATCTCCTCAAGGATATCCCTCAGCTCAGGTACCCTGACATGCCTCAGTGGGACCTGGTGGAGTTCGACCCCCTGCTGGATTCCTCCGACATGTCGGTGGAACACTGGAACAAGATCGGACGCGCCATCGCTGAAAGGTACGATGATTACGACGGTTTCGTGGTCCTCCACGGCACGGACACCATGGCCTATTCGGCCTCGGCGCTGTCCTTCATGCTGGAGGGGCTGGACAAGCCGGTGATCTTCACCGGAAGTCAGATACCCATGTGCAGAGTGGGCTCCGACGGGCTGTCGAACCTGATAAACGCGCTGCTTCTGGCAGCCGACGAGGTGGCCCGGGAGGTGGGAGTTTTCTTCAACGGCGAGCTGTACCGCGGCAACCGCTCCATAAAGGTCTCCGCCGATACTCTGGACGCCTTCAAGTCTCCCAACTACAGACCCCTTGCGACTGTGGGCGTCAACGTCCGCTACCACAAAAAAGCTCTGAGCATGCCTGTCCAGAGCGACGACTTCAAGCTCTGCGAATTCGGCCCCGTGCCCATTGCGGTGCTCAGGCTTTTCCCCGGCATCAACTTCCAGCGTTTCGAGTCTCTGGTGTCCGGCACCATGAAGGCGGTCATCGTTGAGGCCTTCGGCTCCGGCAACATCCCTTCGGGCGTGGCCTTCGACCAGTTCCTCAAGCTGGCCCAGGACAGCGATACGGTGATCGCCGTCTGCTCTCAGTGCAATCAGGGAACCGCCAGACTGGGTGCCTACGCATCATCATCCAGTCTCAAAAACGCCGGCGCCATCTCCTGTATGGACATGACCACGGAGGCCGCGGTCGCCAAGCTCTACTATCTGCTGAGCAAAGGCGTTGACCGCCAGACTCTGGTGAGAGCCATGGAGACCAACCTGAGAGGCGAAGGGAGCATATAATGATCGCATATGAAAAGGCACTTCCTGCGGAAGTGCCTTTTTTGGTTTTTTGAAATCATCTTTTCCTGTACGCCACGATCATCAGGGCCGATGCGGCCAGGCTCAGCGCCGTGAACAGTACGAAGGCCGGCACGTAGCTTCCTCCGAACAGGTCGGCCAGTATACCGGGCACCGTACCCGTCACCAGGGCGCCGAAGGCGTAGTACAGCTGGAAGGAGCGCAGCACCTTGGCGTAGGACATCTCCGATGCCAGGTGGCCTGCCCAGAGGGACGGGCCGATGGTGGATATGGAGTATCCCAGCCCCAGCACGAATACGGACACGATGGCCAGTATGGCGCCGCCGGAGCCGCCCATGCTCCCTGCCACGCCGCCCAGGCTGCACAGCAGATTCCCGAGGGCCAAAAGCGCACAGAACACTATGGTCGCCCTGTAGCTTCCCACCTTGTCCGTGAGCTCGCCCAAGGCGATCTTACCAACGGTCAGGGCTATGCCGATGATGCTCAGAAGGGTGGCGCAAAACACCGTAGTGAAGCCAGCCGAATTATAGAGCACCGGTATGTGGGACATCCCCGGGTTCCCCTGGGCTCCCATGAGGAGGCAGGAGAAGCAGGCGATAAGCATGATGGTAGCCGGCATCTCTCCCTTGCCGGGCTGAGCTTTTTGCAGGTTGGCTGCGGCTTCCGACAGTCCCTCGTGGTACTCACCGTAGCGCCCCAGGTCCATTTCGCGAGGGTCGTTCCGGATGATCAGGAAAAGCACCACCATGCATATGAGCATGAAGAAGGCGATCAGCCGGAAGACCTGAGACAATGTCATGACCGAAAGCAGTCCGGTGATCACCGGCGGGATCAGGATGGATCCCACGCCTGAACCTGCGGAGCAGATGCTTATGGCCAGGGCTTTGTGCCTGTAGAACCAGCGGTTCATCAGTATCGACGCGGGCACCATGGACCCCAGGCCGTAGGTGAGGCCGGCAACCGCCGCTGCCGCCAGGAACATGGGGTATGACCTGGCGAAACTGTACATGAAAAAACCCACCACGGCAAATCCCACCGAAATGGTGGTGCCCAGGCGGATATTCAGGCGATCATAGTAGATGCCGATGAATATGAGGGATATGAAGTTCATGATGAGCCTGACCGTCACCAGCGTAGACGTCTGGGCATTGGTCAGGCCGAACTCCTCCCTCAGGTACGGCAAAAAAATGGCGAAGCCATTGGAGACGACCCCCATGGATATGAATATGAGCAGTGCCCCTGCGAAGCAGATGACCCATGCGTAGTGCTGTTTTCTCAATTATTCCTCCACTTTCACACCTTGGGATCCAGCATTTTGTTGCCCTCGAAGACTTTGTCGAAGCGGCATACAGACCTGTACTCGCAGTATACGCAGGCGTTGGAGTTATTGTCTCCCACCATAGGTTCGATGGCCGCCCTGCCCTTGAGCAGGTCCTCCACTTTGCCTTTGACCACCTGCATCACGGAGCTTTCCATATCGTTGAAATCTTCCTCGGAAATGATGCTCTTTGTCTTCTTGATGGAGCCGTCTTTTTTGCGGGTCACGGGGATCACGCCGGAGGTGCCGGTGAAGTCTCCGGCGATGCCGGCGATGACTTCCGGATCGTCCACCACGACGCCGTCAAGTCTGAGTTCTTTGGTTACTTCCCCCGCCACGTCCACGGCCTTGGCAGGATCGGTGGCGTCGATCAGGGGATCTTTTATGTGGTAATAAAACACACCGGCCGGGCGTTTGACCTTCTCCCGGGCAGCCTCCATGTAAAGCATGAGCTGCAGCAGGTAGCCCTTCCTCGCCTCTTCAGGCTTGAATTCGATGCTCCCGGTCTTGTAGTCGATTATCTTAACCCTGTCGCCGGGGAGATAGTCCACCCTGTCGATGACTCCCTCGATGTAGACCTTGGAAGGCTCCTGATCGGTGCCGGTCTGTATCTCGATGGGCGGGATGGTCCCTCTGAAGGACCTGCCGAAGCGGGCCTCGAAAAGAGCCCTCTCGATGGTTCCCTCTCTCACCTGGTCCACCAGGTTTCTGCAGGTCTTGTAGCAGGCCTCGCGGATGCGTCCGGTCTGATACTCCTCGGCTTTGCCCTGGATGAAGACTCCGTCATAGTAGGAGGCGGACTCCTCGTTCATGTAGCTGTCCACCTTTGCCATGAGCTCCTCGTCGGTCACCGTCATCCACGGAGACTCCGGGGCGGTGACTTCCATGCCGTCCACGGTCAGTTCGTCTGAAAGCCTCTTCAGGCAGTGGTGGTAGATGTCTCCCACGCTTCTGGAATCAGGCTCGAAGATCCTCCTCTCGTCAGGCTTCAGGCCGTAGCCTATGAAGTAGGAGAAGGGGCAGCGGCTGAACTTCTCGATCCTGGAGGGGCTGAGAGATATGCCCTTCTCCGGGTCGAATCTGTAAAGCTCTCTGGCAGCCTCCCTGCCCAGGTCCTCCACCTTGTTGTCGAAGGAAATGCCGTCCCTTATCTGGGCCAGCCTGGCAGGATCGTGGTACTTGTACCAGTTGATGCCGCGGCTCACAGCCTCGGACAGATCGCCGCCGTTTTCGGTTAGATCCTCCAGGGAGTTGGCGATGAACCTGAGGCCGCTCATGCGTCCGTTCATCATTTTGAGATCGTCCCCCGCGGAGACCACATCAGGCAGGATGCGGCCCTTGGCCTCAGGGAAGATCTCCTTCAGTTTATTCCAGACCGAAGAGCAGCGGCAGGCCTTGCCCTCTGCGTCGGCCATGTAGTAGCTTATGTATAACCTGGGGGCAGCGCTGAGGTTCCTGTAGATCCCCATCTTTTCCTCCAGGAGTTTCACCGGATCGGATTTGAGAAGTTCTATACCTATCTCTCTGAAAAGTTCCTTTTCTTCCTCGCCGAAAAGTTCCTGTCCCGGGTCTCCCTTGGGCAGAACGCCCTCGTTGGCGCCCAGAACTATCAGCGCCTTGCAGTCGCTGAATCTGGTGCGCTGCATGGTACCCATGAGAAGGCTGTCTCTGGTGGGCGGCAGTTTGCCCACCCTGACTCCGGCCAGACCCTCGGCCAGCAGGCCGCGCATGGTCTCTCCGTCGAAGGGTTCCCCGCCTATTACTTCCTTCATCTGCTCCAGTGTTCTGAGCACAGCGTCCCAGACCTGGTCAGTCTCCTCCGCCAGGTCCTCCCTGCCGCCTGCAGTCTGCGCGGCGGTCAGGCTGTCGATCTTGCCCGGCAGGTCAACCTCGTCCCGCAGGAATCCATAAAAGCTCTCCACGAACTCACCGTAGGTAGCCGCCTTGAAGAATTCTTTGAATCTGAGAAGAGGCGCCACCGCCGTCTGGCGGAGACCATCGATCCTCGCCAGTTCCTCCTCACCGTATTCCCCGGCGCCGCGTCTGAAGGGCTTCGTCCACATACGGCCCTTGATACGGTATTTGATGGAATAGTTTTCCAGGTCCGCCAGGTCCTCGAAGCTGTCGATCCCGGAGAACCCGGTCTTGAGCAGGGTCATCACCGAACCTGACTCGAAGTCTGAATTCACGCAGTCGAACAGGGACATTATGTAGAGCACGATGGGGTTCTCACTGACCTCCCTGCCCTGGTCCGCGAAGATCTCCAGACCGTATTCCCTGAAGATCCTCCGGACGATGGGCCCGTAGTTCTCCTGGTCGTTCAGTATGATCTTGATATCCTGAAGCCTGAGTCCCTCGTCTCTTAAGAGGTGCAAAACATAGCAGGCCGCAGTCTCCGCTTCGGTGTACTGGTTGGATGCTTCCACCATCACAGGAAGCTGGATGCCGCGGATCTCCCCGGCCGGCAGAGCGTAGATCTCCCTCTCGATGTGCCGCACCGCCGCGAACTCGTCGCCCGCAGGGTAAGCCTCGAAGCCATCGGGGATCTTTACCCTCCTGTGTTCCACTCCTCTTGTGGAGGCCTCCCTTTCCAGATCCCTCATGACGGTCCTGGTCAGTTCGAAGATGCCGCTGTCCCTCTCATTCTCGTCCAGGGAGCAGGTCAGCACCACGTTCACGTCCTTTGCCCAGGCCATGAGCTCCCCCAGGACCATGCGCGCCTTGGGGGCGAAGCTGTCGAAGCCGTAGACCCACACTGTGTTGTCGCGGATCAGGCGGGACTGGGATATTTTGCTCAGGAAAAGATCCACGTAATCCTCGGAATCCGTGTATCTGCCCTCTATCTTCTCCTCGTAGCTCTGGTAGAGGAGGATCAGGTCGCTGAGCTTGCGCCAGAGGTAGGTGCCCTCCTCCACGCTGTCGCGGATACGGATCAGCTCCTCCTGGCCGCAGTTGTACTGCTTGATCTCAGAGATGAAGTCATTGACCTTCTCCAGGAAGGATGTTTTGCGCTCCAGGCCGCGGTAGACCTGAAGGTTTTCGCGCTGCTCCATGGCTACTCCGGACAGGATCATCTGGCGGCCGTTCTTGTCGATGAAGGTGCGGCGGGAGCCGCCCAGCTCGTTCAGAAGCCTGTAGCCCAGTCTGGACATGGACAGTACCTCAGTGTCCATGATGGCCTCAGCCCCGGTCTCCCTGAAAAGCCTGTTCTCGGCTTCCATGGTGTACTGGTCCGGAACTATGATCAGGGCCCGCTTGCGCGGGTCCACGTGGCTGAATATGAACTTTTCGTGGTCGACGGAAGCCCGTCCGTAGTAGATGTTAAGCATTACTCCGCAAGTTCAGTAAGCAGACTCCTTAGGTCCTCAGGGGTCTCGGTATAGTAGTCCCACGCCGCATCTCCCACGCGGTCGTTGGTATCGCCGGTTATCCTCCAGCCCACCAGACAGGAGGGTATCATGG
>JAEEOX010000211.1 GCA_016284485.1 Bacillota bacterium
GACGGCCAGGCTGAACTCACATGCCAGTTCTGCCGCAAAAAATACCATTTCGGCAAAGACAAGCTGCTGGAGATACTGAGCCGCTACACAGACGGCAAGGAAGCGTGACCTGCGGCAGCAAATATATATATATAAAGGAAAAGAACCATTGATCAAGAAAAAAATTGGCCTGATCTTCGGAGGAAGATCTCCTGAGCACGAGGTATCCCTTTTATCGGCAGCATCGGTCTCAAGAGCCATAGACAGAAATAAATACAGCATCGTTTACATCGGCATCACCAAAGACGGCGTGTGGAAGAGACTTAACGTCCCCCTGTCCAGGTCAGCTGAGGAGCTCCTTGAGGACGGTACCTGGGAGGACTATGCCGAGGACTTCGACATGGGAATACTCAGGTCTTCCATAGATTTTGCGCTTCCCATCGTCCACGGACCCTACTGCGAGGATGGCAAGCTCCAGGGCTTCTTCGAGACCATGGGCATCCCCTACGGCGGATGCGGAGTGCTGGCCTCGGCTCTGGCCATGGACAAACTGGCCTCCAAGGATGTTTTCGCCAAGGTGGGATTCCCCATCTGCAGGCACAAGCCCCTCTTCAGCTGGAGGTATTTCTCCCATCCTGAGAAGAGCGAGAGGGAGATCGCCGAGGAGATCGGTTATCCCTGCTTCGTGAAGCCCGCTAACATGGGCTCCTCCGTGGGCATCACCAAGGTGAAGAGCCCTGAGGAATTCTTCAAAGCCTGCGACATCGCCTTCAGCTATGACAAGAGAGTCATCATCGAAGAGGCGGTGGACGTGAGAGACGTGGAGGTGGCCGTCATCGGAAACGAGGCGCCCTTCGCCGGCGAAGTGGGCGAGATTGCAGTCAGCGCCGATTTCTACGATTACAACGCAAAATACATAAATGACAAGTCTGAGATGCTGATCCCGGCACCCATTCCGCCGGAGACCAGAGAGGAGCTGAGAGCCCTGGCCGTCAAGGCCTACGAGGCCATAGACGGAGAAGGCTTCGCCAGGATAGACTTTTTCCTGGAGAAGAGCACCGGGAAGATCCTGCTCAACGAGATCAACACCATACCGGGCTTCACCAAGAGGAGCATGTTCCCGCTTCTCATGGGCGCGGTGGGCATCAGCTATCCGGACGTGATAGAGAGGATAATTGACCTTGGCTATGAGAGATATAACAATAAAAATAACGGGTAAGCAGATCTATGAGGGCTCTGAAGAGGATCAGATGGAATTCGTCACCGACGGCCGCCTCTATGAGAGAAACGGATACTGCTATCTGGTATATGATGAGAGCGAGATCTCGGGGATGGCCGGACTCAAGACCACCCTTCGCTTCAACGACAAGTCGCTGAGGATGAAGAGGGTCGGCAAGGACGGGCCCCAGTCGGAGCTGTACTTCGAGGAGGGAAGACGTTTCTCCTCCAACTACGAGACTCCTGAGGGATCCCTGGGGATCGAAGTTCTGACCACCGCCGTCAGGAACCTGGTGGACAAGGAGGCCGGCAAGGGCCGCCTTGACGTGGAGTACGACGTGTCCCTGGACGGAATGGCGGAAGGAAGGAACAGGATCACTATTGACCTTATGTGATGGCCCCGCCCTGCGGGGGCATCTTTATGCCGGAGCGGCCCTGACCGGGACCGCAGATATTAGGAGATGATTATGGGAAAGATCGGTTTTGATGCAGAAAAATATCTTGAGGAGCAGTCCAAGTACATCCTTGAGAGGATCAACCACAAAAACAGCGAGAGACTCTACCTGGAGTTCGGCGGCAAGCTGGTCCACGACAAGCACGCCATGAGAGTGCTTCCGGGATTCGACGAGAATGCCAAGATCAAGCTTTTGGAAAAGATGAAAGACCAGGCGGAGATCATAATCTGCATCTACTCCGGGGACATCATCAACTCCAAGACCCGCCAGGACTTCGGCATAACCTACGACCTGGAGGTCCTGAGGCTCATCGACATCTACAGGAAGTACCACCTCACCATCAATTCAGTGGTGGTGACCAGGTATGAACCCTCCCCGCAGGTGGATCAGTTCATCAACCGTCTGGCCCGCCGCGGCATCAAGACCTACAAGCACTTCTTCACCAAGGGCTATCCCACCGACGTGGATACCATCGTATCTGAAGAGGGCTACGGCAAGAACCCCTACATCGAGGTCACCAAGCCTCTGGTGGTGGTCACCGCCCCCGGCGGCGGATCCGGCAAACTGGCCACCTGCCTTTCCCAGCTCTACCACGAGTACAAACTTGGCCGCAAGGCCAGGTACGCCAAGTTCGAGACCTTCCCGGTCTGGAACCTTCCCCTGAAGCATCCCGTGAACATCGCCTATGAGGCGGCCACCGCCGATCTCAGAGACGTGAACATGATAGACAGCTTCCACCTGGACGCCTACGGCGAAAAGGCTGTGAACTACAACCGCGACCTGGAGATCTTCCCGGTGATCAAGAGGATCATCGAAGAGATCACCGGCGAGTCCGAGTACCAGAGCCCCACAGACATGGGAGTGAACCGCGTGGGCTTCTGTATCACCGATGACGAGGTGGTGCAGGAAGCTGCCATCCAGGAGATCATCCGCCGTTTCATGATCGCCAAGGTAGCCTACAAAAAAGGCAAGATCGACGAGAAGTCGCTGGAGAGATCTGAGCTTCTCATGAAGGACGTGAACGCCACTGAGCTGGACCGCAAAGTGGTGGCTCCCGCCAGGGACTACGCCGAGTACAAGAGGAACTGCAGCGACAAGTATCTGAACGTCGTTGTCATGGCACTGGAGCTGCCGGACGGCACCATCGTCACAGGCAGATCATCCAGGAGGATGGTGGCCGCAGGCGCTTGCATCCTCAACGCAGTCAAGAAGCTGGAAGGCCTGCCGGATGAGATGTACGTGATCTCGCCGGATGTTTTCTCCAACATCCAGAAACTGAAGGTGGACGTGCTGCACCACGACAGGAGTTCCCTGAACGTGGACGACATACTGACGGCCCTGTCGATCTCGGCGGACATGAACGAGTACGCCAACCGCACCGTGAGGCAGCTCTACAAGCTCAACGGCTGCAAGGCCCACTGCACGGCCATCCTTTCGGACAACGACGAGCAGAGCCTGAGGTCCATGGGCATCGACGTCACCTGCGATCCCGAATACGTGACCACCAACCTGTACCTGGGCTAGCGCAAAAAATCAAAATGACCTCAGCATGGGATGACCTGCTGAGGTTTTTTATGTGTATTATATCTCCCTGATTTACTGCCTATTTCCAAAATATGAAATGAAGCAATACCCAGTGGATTTATACTTAAATAAAACGAAACCCCGCTGATGCGGGGTTGATTTTTTGTTCTGATCGGCCCTCTAGTTTATGGCGAAACGCTCCACATAGTTCAGGAAATCCCTGATGTAGGAGGGGAATTCTCTGGACTTCCGGTAAGTCAGGAAGATCCCGGTGGTGAACCGGTCGTTTTCCAGCTTGCGCAGCGCCAGACCGTCGGTCTCATAGGTGTCCTTGACCTCTGAGAAGGGAAGGATGGCGATGCCCAGTCCCTTCTGAGCCATGGTGTAGGCGGTGCGGTTGTCATCGCAGAGGTACTTGTAGCTCAGGGTCATGTCGTCGGTATCCGATGAGACCTTGATGTAGTCCTGCCAGCGCCTGTTGATGATCAGCGGAAGGGTGGACAGGGTCTCCAGTGAGATGTCGTCGCCCTCTTCCGGGAGAAGCTCGGCCTTGCCCACGCATGTCAGGTGGTCGTTGGTGAGTTTTTTGAACACGAAGGCGTCGGATATGACGAAGGGAGTCCTGAGGAAGGCGAAGTCGATCTTGTCATCCCTGAGGAGATTGATGAGCTCGTAGGTGTTGAGCTCCTTGATGTCCACGGACAGATCGTCGGCCTTGTCGTAGGAGAGGATCATATCGGTGGCAAAACCGATGGACGAGGTGGTGGCTCCGAAGCAGGCGCAGTGAGTGTTTGAGCTCAGGTTGGCCAGCTCCTTGTTCAGGAGATCGGTCAGGGCAAGGATCTGCTCAGCCCGTGCCTTAAGAAGCATGCCCTCCTTGGTTATGGACACGCCGGAAGATGATCTCTCGAAAAGCTTCACCTTAAGCTCCGTCTCCAGCATCTGCACCTGATGGGTCAGCGACGGCTGGGAGATGTGGATGGCTTTGGCGGCTTTGTTGATGGAGCCGTACTCGCATATGTACAGAAAGTTGGTCAGTGAATAAGTATCCATATTGATAAATCCTATACTGTGGGCTGCGTTATAACGATGAGCCCTATCCGTGCGACAGATCATGGCACTTATTATTGCCGTATGCTACTTTACCTATACTATAACAATTCATGGAAGTAAATAATTATTGAAAAACGCTATAACCATATATGTTTATTATATTATTCAAATACAACGCAGGGGATTAAAATATTCTTATCAATTAGCGCGTTAAAGCGAAATGTTTTTTAGGAGGATAATAATGAACATGAAGAAAGTTTTAGTCGTTGTCCTTGCACTGTGCATGGTATTCACCATGGCAGCCTGCGGCGGCTCAAATGGTGGCGGCGGCTCCACAGAACCCCCTGCAGAGCCTCAGCAGCTCACAATGGGCACCATGGGTGCTACCGGCGGATACATGATGCTGGGAACAGCCATCGCAAGCATCGTCAACGAGAACATGGGTGACCTGGTATACATCACACCCGTTCAGGAGTCTCTTGGTTCAGTCGGAAACATCAAGGCTATCGCTTCCGGCGAGAGAGAGCTTGGAATCGCATCATCCAACGTCTGCCTTGACGCTTATGAGGCCAGAACACCTGACTTCCCCGAGCCGGTAACCAACGTCAGCGCATGGTTCACAGCTCACTATGGAATCACATATTCCGTAGCTTCCCAGGCTTCCGGCATCCAGACCTGGAAAGACTTCGAAGGCAAGACAGTTGCCATCGGATCCTTCGGCTCCAATGACGCTTATCTGGCAGAGAACATCTTCTTCCCTGCAGCAGGCGTTGATATCTCCAAAGTTAAGATCGAGTACCTCGGCATGAGCGACGCCTGCACAGCTATCGCAGACGGACAGATCGATGCCTACATCGGTACAGGAGCTCCCAAGGTATCTGCAGTTCTGTCCCTGACAGAGTCCAGAGAGACCGTATTCGTTCCCATGGATCAGGCTGCCATCGATGCCTGCCTTGACAAATATCCCGAGTTCATCATCAAGAACATGGAGCAGTCCGACATGCCTGCTATGATCATGGGCGCTGAGTCCTATCCCACAGTAGCTATGAAGCACGTAGTCATCGTGTCCAGCGACATGGATGAGGATCTGGTCTACAACATGACCAAGTATGTATTCGAGAACCTTGACAAGGTACGTGAAGTTAAGGCTGAATTCGCAGTCATCACTCTCGAAGAGGCCGCTCAGGGCACAGGCATTCCGCTTCACCCCGGCGCACTCAAGTACTTCCAGGAGCAGGGCGTAGCATAAGACTCACCAATGACCGGAAATAGGTAACTTGTATGGTTTGGGTGGCCTCTTTGGCCACCCAAACAAATATATGGGAGAGAACAATGAACTTCAAAAAGAAAATGGAAGAAGCTGTGATCGCCGAAAACGACGGTGAGGCTGCTGCCAAGATAGAGGTTCCTGAAGAACTGGATTCCAAGAGCCGGAACCAGATCATCCTGGATAAACTGAATGACGGATCCCTGGGAAGAGTGGGCGACGTCGTGCTGAGAGGACTGAACACCAAATTCACGCGCATACTGTTTTCCTGCGCCAGTGTCGTGGTGGTCCTCTACACGATATACATCGCATTTTTCGGAATGCCCACCATCCTGTTCCACAGAATATCCCACGTGGCCGTGATACTGATGGTATGTCCGCTGATCTACCCGTCCAAAATATTCAAGGAGGGCAGCAAGGCGGAACTGATCTTCAACGGCATATGCACGGTCCTGGGTCTGGTATCCGCGATATACGCACTCATACACTGGAAGGATTTCTACAGCTATTCGCTGACCACGACGGACCTGATCTTCCTTGTGACCCTGGTGGTCATGGTGCTTGAAGCGACCAGAAGATCCATCGGTATACCCATGGTCTTCATAGCTATCTTTGCCATAGCCTACTGCCTGCTGGGAAGCCACTTCCCCGGTGCGCTGGCTCACAAGGGCTACACCTTCACCAGAGTCATCAACATGATCTGCGTCGGAACGGAGGGACTGTTCAGTTCCACACTGGGCACCGCCGCAGTTGAGATCGCGGCCTTCATGATATTCTCGGCGCTCCTTCAGGTAAGCGGCGCGCTCCAGTATTTCATGAGGCTGGCCTTCGCACTTGCCGGAGGATTCTCCGGAGGCCCCGCAAAGGTGGCTGTAATTTCTTCCGCCATGATGGGAATGGTATCCGGTTCCACGGTGGCAAACGTTACCGCAACAGGTTCACTTACCATCCCGCTCATGAAGATGATGGGATTCAAGCCCACGTACGCGGGATCGGTTGAGGCCTGCTCGTCTGCAGGAGGATCCATAACCCCGCCTGTACTGGGGGCCACGGCCTTCCTCATAGCAGAGATGCTTGACAGGAGCTACTGGGAGATAGCCGTAGCGGCAGTGATCCCGGCGATCCTGTACTATGTATCACTTTTCAACTCAGTACACATCAGATCAGTCAAGGAGGGACTCGTAGGCATCGACAGGGAATACCTTCCCAAACTGTGGGTATCCTTCAAGGCTGCGCTGTTCCTGATATTACCCCTTGCCATACTCATCGGACTGATGGCCATGCAGTATTCGGCACTTCTTTCCGCCATCTATTCCACTCTGGCCCTGTTCGTGGTCACCATGATCAAGAAGGAGACCAGGTTATCGCTGGACGGTCTCGGAAAGGTCTGCAGGATAGCACTTAAGTCCATGGTATCCGTTTCCACGGCCTGCGCCTCTGCGGGAGTCATCGTTGCCACCCTGGCAATGACCGGTCTCGGACAGAAGGTAGGCTCCATCATCACCGAATTCGCAGGCGGCAATCTGGTATTCGGACTCATGCTCACACAGGTTGCGGCACTGCTTCTGGGAACAGGACTTGTAACGCCGGCCACCTATACGCTGCTTGGTGTACTCTGCGCACCTGCGCTGATCAACATGGGAGCAGTTCCCATCGCGGCGCACTTGTTCATTTTCCACTTCGCCATCATAGGTACGCTGACGCCGCCCGTTTCGCTGGCAGCCTTCGCGGCAGCAGGTATCGCGGGCTCCAACCCGATGAAAACAGGTATAGCCGCCTTCCGGCTGGCTTTCCCGGGGTTCCTGGTGCCCTACTTCTTCGTGATCAATCCGTCGCTGATAGGGCAAGGCTCCGCGCTGGAGATACTGATCAACTTCGCCACGGCAGCCGTGGGCGTAATGTTCATAGACTACGCCATCGAAGGATTCATCAAACACAAGATCAACTGGATCTCCAGGATCCTCTGCGCCGTGGCCGGCGTGGGAATGGTATTCCCCAACTATCTGATCTCACTGATAGCTGCCGGCGTTGGCGTCGCTGCGATCCTTCTGGACAGGCTGGTCTTCAGCACTAAGCAAAAGCATTTAAAAGAGGTGGAGAAACATGAAGATACTGTTTAAAAACGCCAACATCATAGACAGCGACCGCTGTGAACTGAACAAAAATGTTTTGGTGAACGACGGCGTAATTGAGGCGATCTTCGGCCAGACTGACAGCCTTCCGGAGGCGGACGAGGTCTACGACCTGAGGGACAAGTGGCTCATGCCGGGAATGGTGGACATGCATACCCATCTCAACGCTGAGACCGGGATCAACAAGTCCGGAGTCAACGGCAAGCTCTGGAGAATGCTGACACCTTCTCCCGAGAAGGCCATACACTTCCTGAGGAACGCCCAGCTCACGCTGATGGCGGGATTCACCACAGTCAGGAACTGCGGACACGTGACCTACTACACCCCCGAGGACGTGGCGGTCAGAGAAGCCATCTACCACGACGTGGCGGTGGGACCCAACGTCATCGCCTGCGCGGGCTTCATCACCATGACCGCGGGCCACGGAGACCTCTCCTATCCCCAGAAGCTCAGAAGGCTTCCGGAGTACGGCATGGGAGAGAGATGCTTCAACGGTCCCTGGGACTGCGTTGAAGGTGTAAGAGAAAAGGTGAGGAACGGCGCCGATTTCATCAAGGTGATGGCATCCGGCGGCATGGGTTCATCAGGGGACGAACCTGACTGGCCCAACTTCACCGTGGAAGAGCTTTCAGCCATCGTGTCAGAAGCTCATGCACTCAAGCGCAAGGTGGCAGCCCACACCCACTGCAGGGAAGCTTCCATCAGATGCATAGAAGCCGGCATCGATACCATCGAGCACGGCTGCGGACTTACCGACGACCTCTGCGAGATGATGGTGGAGAAGGGCCTCTACCTGATCCCCACCATGCGCGTAGTGGATGTTCTGGTGAACAGCGACGACAAGGAGGAGGCCAAGAAGGCCGCTCTTTTGGTGGACGACCACCACAGAGCCTTCAGATCCGCCATCAAGACGGGTGTGAAGATGGCCTATGGTACAGACTCCATCAATGCCCTTAAACACGGTGAGAACGGCCTTGAGATCCTCAACATGAGAGAAGGCGGAATGAGTTCCAAGATGGTATTCGACTGCCTGACATCCAACGCCGCAGACGCACTGGGCAAAGCCGACGTTCAGGGATACATCAGGGAAGGCTACAATGCCGACCTTATCGTCACCGCCAAACAGCCGGTGGAAAACATCGAGTACCTTTCTGAAGCGGGCCACGTAGAACTGGTCATGGTCAGAGGCAAGGTCGTGAAGAACACAATGGAGAGACCATTCTGATATGCAGACCCTTTTATCGTTCATTCCCATTCTCATACTTCTGATATGCCTTCTGGTGCTTAAGCTTTCAGCCATGAAAGCGGGAGCCATCGCGCTGATCTCAGCTGTATGCGTCAGCGCGGTGATATTCCGGCCGGGCATGGACGGACTTG
Organism: Bacillota bacterium; assembly: GCA_016284485.1. Lineage (GTDB taxonomy): Bacteria > Bacillota > Clostridia > Peptostreptococcales > Anaerovoracaceae > RUG754. Next base: position 9,006 of record JAEEOX010000211.1, read on the forward strand.
CCGTCGCCATGGGGAAGGGATTCGGACTCGCACTCTTCGTAATATTCATAATCTGGGGCGCCATCTTCCTTTACAACCTGGAAAAAGAGACCGGTGCCCTGGATGTGATAAACAAAAATATCGAGAGGATCATCGAGGACAAGCTCCTCCAGTTCCTTCTCATAAGCTGGGTGTTTTCCGCATTCCTCCAGGGGATAGCCGGCTTCGGCGTCCCCGTGATCGTAGCCACGCCCATACTGATCTGCATGGGCTTCGATCCCATCATGTCAGCTGCTGCGGTGCTGGTTGGCCACTCCTGGGCCATCAGCTTCGGTTCCATGGGCTCGTCCATCTCAGCCATAGATATGGTGACCAACACTGACATCCTGGACATCGTGTCCTACATGGCGCTTTTCGGCATCGTGGGCATGGTGGTGACGGGGATGGCTGTGCTCTTCATCTACGACGGCCTGAACGGCATAAGGCGGGGCATCGTCTATCTTCTGATCGCCTCCCTGACCATGGGACTGTCCCTCATCGTCCTTGCGGCGGTGGGCATGACCTCCGTCATGGGACTGCTTTCGGGAAGCGTGGGAATAGTGACGCTCCTGGTGGTAAACAGCGTTAAGAGCCACGGCAAAAAACCGGAGTTCTACAGGGACAAACTCAATCTTTTCGAGGCGTTCCTGCCCTACCTGCTGATCATAGTTTTGTCGGTGGTGTTCTTTGTCATAAGCCCGAAGATCAAGCTCGTTCTTGACTTCCCGGGCTACGTAAGCGGCACCGGCGTCACGATACCCTCAGAAGAGGCCTACGTGTCCTTTAACGTCCTTAAATACCCCTTCTCCATCATTTTGATGGCGTCTGCCATAAGCAGCGTCATATTCGTGAAAAGGGGCACTCTCGACCGCAAAACATTCAGGACCATACTTCAGAACACAGTGAAGAAGTGCACATCCACCACCATCACTCTGGTGCTCCTGCTGGTAACGGCCCAGATCATGATGGACGGGGGAATGATAAACAACCTGGCGGTATTCCTGGCCAATGTGACCAAGAGCTTCTATCCCTTCGTGGCACCCTTCATCGGGCTTCTGGGAGCCTTCGTCACGGGGAGCAACACCAACTCCAACGTGATCTTCGGCAACCTTCAGGAGACCGCGGCATCCGCTCTCGGGATCAGCACCGCCATAACCTGCGCGGTCCAGTCCATCGGAGCATCCATAGGAGGAGCCATCGGACCCACCACTGTCGCCCTGGGAGCCACTGCGGCACAGGCGGTGGGACAGGAGCCGGACATCTACGCCAAAACCTTGTGGCCCACACTGATCGGGGCCGCCTGCCTGGGCGCGGTCAACTTGCTTTTGATATACCTGCTGTAAAAGGAGGAGAACATGAAAAACATAATACTCTGCATAGTACTGATCCCCACCTTTGCAGCGCTGTACGCCTCAGGCCAGCTGGACAACACCGTCCTGGGCATCCTGGGCATGGCGGGCATCGCCGCCGTAACCATCGGCGCACTGGTAAAGGAGCCCAGGAAAAAGCAATAATGCATAAAATTGTTAATAAATATGCAAAACTGCCGGAACCCCCTCCGGCAGTGTTTTTTTGTCATTTTATTATCATTTTTGGCGTTTTTGGGGGTAAAATTGCAGATTTTGTACCTTTTCTTGTACAAGATTGTATTTTTTTCTGTACAAGACGGAATATAGGTGGTATAATCAACCTAATTTCACAATATTTATTCATCAAGTGGATAAATACCGCAAAACTCTGTATGCCGGAAGGCCTCTTTTGCCCGCGGGCCACAATATGTTGGGGCTGACCGGAGGGAATACAGATGGAAAAGGAAAGGAGGGTATGGACCCGAGATCCATACGAAACGGCATGGTAACAAATCTAGGCAGCAGAACAGTGTCTCCGCCGGACAAAGCCAGCATGAGCGCGGAAGACCTGGCCCTGTATGACCGAATCGACGCTTCGATCGAGAAGTACAAGGACCACGAAGGCGCACTGATCATGGTCCTGCATGAGGCTCAGGAGGCCTATGGCTATCTCCCTGAGGATGTACAGTACTACATCGCCGGCAAAATGGGAGTGCCCCTGGCAGAGGTCAGCGGGGTGGTGAGCTTCTACTCTTTCTTCACCACAAAGAAGAGAGGCAAGCACACGATCCGCGTATGTCAGGGAACGGCCTGCTACGTAAGAGGCGGCAAGCGTCTCGTGGAGGCCATCAAGACGGAACTGGGGATCGACGTGGGAGACACCACTGAGGACGGTCTCTTCACCTTCGAGATCGCAAGGTGCATCGGCGCCTGCGGACTGGCTCCGGCCATCATGATCGACGATGACGTGTACAAGCAGATGACGCCGCAGAAACTGCATATTTTGCTCCGTAAGTATCACGAGGCAGAGAGAGCATCGGAGGCGGAAGAGCCTGAGGAAGAGGGAGGTATCGCATCATGATAAAAAGCATTGCCGACCTTAAGAACGTCAAGAAGACCTACCGCGAAAAGATGGGCAAGTACAAGTATCAGGCTCTGGTATGCTTCGGTACCGGCTGCACATCTGCGGGCTGCAAGGAAGTGCGCGACGCCCTGGTGGAGGAAGTTGAGAAACGCGGCCTCACCAAGGACGTGGCCATCATCGAGAGAGGCTGCATGGGTACCTGCGCCGTAGGACCTGTGGTATACATCCTGCCTGACGAAACATATTACACAGAGATGACTCCCGACAAGGTGAGAGAGGTGGTGGAAAAGCATTTCATCGGCGGAAACCCCATCGTGGAATACACCTTCTACGACAGTCTCCAGAAAAAGAGAGTCGCAAACATAAACGAAGTGGAATTCTTCCGCCGTCAGGTCAGGATCGCACTCAGAAACTGCGGACTGATCGACGTGAACAGCATCGCCAGCTACATCGCCAAGGACGGTTACATCGCTCTGGCCAGGATCCTGGAAAGGAATGACCGCGAGGAAGTCATCAAGGTCATGAAGGATTCCGGCCTGAGAGGCCGCGGCGGCGCAGGCTTCCCCACCGGAGTCAAGTGGGAGGCTGCTTACAAGCAGGACGATAAAGAAAAATACATAATCTGCAACGCGGATGAGGGCGACCCCGGCGCGTTCATGGACCGTTCCGTCTTCGAGGGTGACCCCCACAGCGTCATAGAAGGAATGGCCATCGCCGGATTCGCCATAGGCGCCACCCACGGCGTGGTCTACATCCGCGCCGAATATCCCATAGCCATCCGCCGTCTTAAGGACGCCATGGAGATGGCCAGGGAGGAAGGCGTTCTGGGCAAGAACATCTTCAATTCCGGATTCGATTTCGACATCGAGATAAGGATAGGCGCAGGCGCCTTCGTCTGCGGCGAGGAGACCGCTCTCATGTCCTCCGTCGAGGGCCAGAGAGGCGAGCCCAGGCAGAAGCCGCCCTTCCCCTTCCAGAACGGACTTTTCGGGCACCCCACCATCATCAACAACGTTGAGACCCTGGCCACAGTGCCGGCCATCATGCTCAACGGTTCCGACTGGTTCCGCCAGTTCGGCACCGAAAAGAGCCCAGGCACCAAGGTCTTCGCCCTGACGGGCAACATCGAGAATACCGGTCTGGTGGAGATCCCCATGGGCACGCCCCTTTCGGACGTGATCTACTCTATCGGAGGCGGCATCCCCAACGGCAAAAAATTCAAGGCCGCCCAGACCGGCGGCCCCTCCGGAGGCTGCATCACCGCTGACAACATCAACGTCCCCATGGACTACGAGAGCCTGGCAGAGCTGGGATCCATCGTCGGGTCCGGCGGACTGATCATCATGGATGAGGACACCTGCATGGTGGACACCGCCAGATTCTACATGGATTTCATCCAGGAGGAATCCTGCGGCAAGTGTACCGCCTGCCGTGTGGGAACCAAGCGCATGCTGGAGATCCTCAACCGCATCACCGAGGGCAAAGGCCAGTGGGGCGACATCGAAAGGCTGGAGAAGCTGGGCAGGATCATCAAGGATTCCGCCATGTGCGGACTGGGACAGACCGCAGCCAATCCGGTGCTTTCCACCATCAAGTATTTCAGAGACGAATACGTGGATCACATCCTTCTCAAGAAGTGCGTGGCCGGAGTGTGCAGCGAGCTGGTGAGCTCCCCCTGCGAGAACACCTGCCCCGCAGGCATCAACATCCCGGGCTACATGAGCCTCATCGCCACCAGCGATTACTTCGGGGCAGCCAGGATAATGCTGAGGGACAATCCTTTTGCGGGAATATGCGGACGTGTCTGCACCCATCCCTGTGAGAGGCGCTGCAGGAGAGGCACCGTGGACGAAGCCATGGCCATCTGCGAGCTCAAGAGATACGCCACGGACGTGGCCTACAAGTACGGCTACCCCAAGGACGAGGACTACATCCCTGTGGCCCATCTGGACAAGAAGGTGGCTGTCATCGGAGCCGGCCCCACCGGACTTACCTGCGCCTACTACCTGGCCAGGAAGGGCTACCAGGTGGACG